>DAICYJ010000179.1 GCA_027311705.1 Novosphingobium sp.
GAAATCTTGCGCGACGCCGATAGCAGGTTGCATACGCTGACGATCGAGACGATCTTCGATGAAGGCCTGCACCAGTTCATCGGCCGTTTCATCGCCAGCAACACCCAGCTCGCGCGGGAAATCCAGCGCGACTACCGCTTCGCCGAATAGGGAGGAGGCAACCGCCCCATGCGTCTCGCGATCGATCACACCACGCACTATCGTTTTTCCGGCCCGGTCGCGCAGGGGCTCCAGCGCCTGCGGCTGACCCCCAAGAGCAGCGCCGGGCAAAGCATCGTTTCGTGGGACATTGCGCTGGAAGGCGCGGGGCGCGAGGTCGAGTACGACGACGAGAACTGCAATCACGTAACGCTGATCGCGTTCGAGCCCGGCGTGAACGAGGTGACGATCCGCTGCCATGGCGTGGTCGATACGTCGGACGAATCGGGAGTGGTCGGCCGTCATTCGGGCTATCTGCCGCTGTGGCATTTCCGCCAGTCGACCGAACTGACCCAGCCGGGGCCAAAGCTGCGGGCGATGCTGACATCGCTGGCGCCAGGCGAAGACCTGCTGGCGCGGCTGCACGCGCTGTCGGCGCTGGTGCGCGATACCGTGGAATTCGCTTCGGGCCATACTGATTCGGCGACCACGTCCGAAGGCGTGCTGGCCGCCGGTCGCGGGGTTTGCCAGGATCACGCGCACGTGTTTATCGCCGCCGCTCGCGCGATTGGCGCGCCGGCCCGCTACGTCAGCGGCTATCTGATGATGGACGACCGGGTGGAACAGAACGCGGGCCACGCCTGGGCCGAAGCCATGGTCGAAGGGCTGGGCTGGGTGGCGTTCGACATTGCCAACGCCATCTGCCCCGATGCGCGCTATGTCCGCGTCGCCACCGGCCGCGATTACCGCGAGGCAGCCCCGGTTACCGGCCTTCGCAGTGCCACTCGCGACGAAACGATGCACGTGACGCTTGCGGTGGAGCAGCAGCGTGTGGAACAGTAAGCCGCGACCATGACAGGGCGGGCAGGGAATCGGGCGGGTATGCCCGATCCTGCGCGCACGGTGGAAAATGCGGGGGCGGCGATGACGTATTGTGTGGGGATGGTGCTGGACAAGGGCCTCGTCCTGATGAGCGACACCCGCACCAATTCGGGCGTCGACAACATTTCGGTGTTCCGCAAGATGTTCCACTGGTCGGTGCCGGGCGAGCGGATCATCACGATCATGACCGCCGGCAACCTTGCCACCACGCAGGCGGTGATCAGCCAGCTGGAGGAACGCAACAAAGCGCCGGGCGACCGCCGCCCCTCGATCCTTGAAGCGCCGACGATGTTCCAGGTGGCCACCCTCGTCGGCAAACTGCTGCGCGACGTGATCGAGCGGCGGCAGGATGGCGGCATGCAAAGCGAAGGCCCGCGTTTCACCGCCTCGATGATCGTTGCCGGCCAGATCGCCGAGATGGAGCCGCGGCTCTTCATGGTCTATCCCGAAGGCAACTTCATCGAGGCGAGCTTCGACACGCCCTTCTTTCAGATCGGCGAGACCAAGTATGGTCGGCCTATTCTGCTGCGCGGCTACGACGCCAAGATGACGTTCGAAAACGCGGTCAAGCTGATGATGGTCTCTTTCGATTCGACGCTGGCGGCCAATCTTTCGGTCGGGCTGCCGTTCGACCTGATGGTAATCGAGCGCGACCGGTTCGAACCGCTGCACCACAAGCGCATCCAGAACACCGACGTCTATTTCAAGTCGATTTCGTCGAGCTGGAGCGAGGCGCTGCGCCAGGCATTTCATTCGCTGCCGGACTATTCGTTCGAAGATCCTGTAGCTCCATTGGAGCCATAGCAAGATCGGCTACCGCATTTCGGCATCGAACAATATTGCGGACTGGTAGTTTTCCTTAGTGTTATACCCTAGCCGTTTTGACTAAGGGTTTATCCAACCGCGCAAACCATTGCGATACATTTCGCCACGTATTGCGCCGTATGGATAACACACATCCCATTCCGAATTCTTCTGTTCCGGATAACCATGTCCGTTCCGGAGCAGAATTTACTAAGGGTAATACGGCAGTATCAGCCCCAAGTGGTTCGGGAAGCGTTCAGAACGAAACTAACCCGCGTAGCGCGAGGGGCACGATCGATGATTTGATCGTTTCCATGATAGACCGTGTGACACTCCATATCCTCGATGGCGATTCAGCGCGCCGCGCGCAACTCGCCCGTCTCGCTTTCGCAGCGGGGCACCACGCGGAGATTTATGCCAATGCGGAGGAACTGCTGTCGCATGCTCCTTCCGGCGGCATTGTGCTGGCGCACGACGATCCGCCGGGCGAGGGCGTGCCGGCACTGATCGGGGCGATGATGCGGGCGGGCCAGTGGCTGCCGGTGATCGCCGTGGCCGAGGAACCGACGACCGAGGCCGTGGTCAGCACGATCAAGGCGGGCGCGCTCGATTATCTGCTGGTGCCGGAACAGATCGCGCCGCTGAACGAAGCCATATCCCGCGCCTCGCGCGAAGCTGAAACCCACCGCGCCCACCGCGCCCGCGCCGCCGAAGCCCGCCAGCGCATTTCCCGCCTGTCCCTGCGTGAACGCGAAGTGCTGGACCGGCTGGCCGAAGGGTGCAGCAACAAGGCGATCGCCCGCGATCTGGAAATCAGCCCCCGCACCGTGGAAATCCACCGCATGAAGATGATGGGCAAATTGGGCGCCCGCCATGCCGCTGAAGCGGTGCGGTTGCGGATCGAGGCAACGGGTCTGGACGGCCTGGCGGCTTGAGGGGGTAGGGGCGACGGACGCCGGCTTGCATCGCGGCAAAGGTCGCCTCAGGGCACTGTGTAATTCACTTCACCACGCGGGCTTGCCCCGCAATACCGGGCGCACCGCGCGTGATTTCGCCGGAAGGACTTTTCCGAAGGCGCGATCAGAGAACCAGATCCGTGCTTTCCAACTGGGGCACAAGTTTCAGCGTGATCGTGAAATCTGCATTGCCGTCACCGTTGGTGTCCCCCGTGACGATCATGTCGGTACCGTCCAGCGCGGCGCGAATTTCACCGGCGGTGTTCGAGAACGCGGCGGTGCCAACATAGGTGAAGGCCTGGTCGCCCGCGACAAAGGAGTTCGCATCGATCTTCGATACGTCGATCAGATCATGGTCGGCGTGCGAGAAGTCGGAGACAACATCCTTGGCGTATCCGAAAATTGCCGTGGCCGTGGTGGCGGCGAAGCAGAAGCGGTCTGCTCCGCTGCCGCCGGCCATGTAGTCGCCGCCGTCGAAGTCGCGCAGGATGTCGTTGCCGCCGCCGCCGTCAAGCGAGTCGAACGAGCTGCCACCGTCGAGCGTGTTAGCGGCGGCATTGCCAAGAATCAGGTTGGCGTTGCCGTTTCCGGTACCATTGATGGCCTTCGTGCCCGTAAGCTCCAGCCACTCGACGGCGCTGCCCAACGTGTAGGTTACCGAGGACTTGGCCAGGTCTTGGGACGCGTCGGTATCGATGATCTTGTCTCGGGCATTGTCGACAATATAGGTGTCGGCACCGAGACCGCCAATCATCGTGTCCGCCCCGCGACCACCGTCGATGACGTTGTCGGATTCGTTTCCGGTGATGGTGTTGATGAGATCGTTGCCGGCGCCATTGATGGCGCCTGCGCCATTGGCGAGTTCGAGATTTTCTATGGTGTCCTGAAGCTTTGCGATGGAAAACGATGCGATGATCGTGTCCTTGCCGCCGGCCGCGACTTCGTCGACCACGTCCTTTTTTGTGTCGACGATATAGGTGTCGTTGCCAAGACCGCCTGTCATGGTGTCGGCGCCGGTGCCGCCATCCAGGGTATCGTTGCCCGCGCCGCCCATGAGGTTGTCCGCGCTGGCACCGCCGATCAGCGTATCGTTGCCGAGCCCGCCGTCGAGCGTGTTCGCGAGCGAATTGCCGGTGATCGTGTTGGCCAATGCGTTGCCTGTGCCGGAAACGGCCCGGCCGGCGAGGAAGAGGTTTTCGATGTTCTCGCCAAGCGAGTAGGAGATGCTTGCGCGGACTGTGTCGATTCCGCCGCGGGCGTCAGATTCCGCCACAGCATCCCGTGCGTCGGTCAGGATGTAGGTATCGTTGCCGGCACGGCCATCGAGATGGTTGATGCCTGCGTTGCCGATCAGCGTGTTGTCACCAGCGTTACCGACGCCGTCGATATTGGATGAGCCCGTCAACTGCAGCTGTTCGACGTTGCTGGTGAGCGTATGGGTGACCGAGGCGAGCACGGTGTCAGTGCCGCTCAGCGCATTTTCGTTGACCACGTCTCCGGTCGAATTGACGCGGTAGGTGTCGTCCCCAAACCCGCCGGCAAACGTGTCCGCGCCCGCCGTGCCTTTGAACAGTTCGTTCCGGCTGGTCGTATCGATCAGCGTCAGCTTGCCAGAGGGGTTGAAACCGCCGTCGTGGGACAAAGTGACGAGGACGTAGCCATCTTCGCTGACTTTCAGGCCGTCATGCACAATCTGGTTGGCCGAGGGAACTTGATAGCTTTCGACGATTTTCCAATCGCTCAGCCGGTACTTTTGGATTTCGCCCACGCCATATTTATCGGAATTATGGACGATGAGGTTTTCACCGGTTTTGTCGAAGGTGAAACCCGCGATATTGCCTAGACCAAGGTTCTTGATGATCTTGAGGTCTAGGTCATAGACATTCAAATGGCCGTCATAAATCATCTGCAGAACTAGTCCGGCCTGCTCACTGATTGCCAGAGGACCAAAGTTGAATCCGATCACGGCACCGGGCTGATAGTCGTCGCCGGCCGCAGTGATGGTTCCGGTGCGGTCGTCGTAGATGAACAGCGGGCCGGAACTGACGTTGCGATCGGCTAACAGCGTCAGGTGGCCCTGCCGGATCTGCACGGGTGCGTGTGGATTGGGATAAAAACCCGCATCCGACACCATCGTGGCGACCTTCGTTGCTAGGTCCAGCGAGTAAATCACAGACGACCCGTTGTCGCTGTGGCCATTTTTCAGAACGTGAGTGTTTCCGGCAAAGGTGACATCGCCGAAATCGAACCGCGAGTCGGTATAGGTCGTCTTGGTCCCGGTCACGGTATCGACAGAGTACACAGCGATGGCGTCTTGCGCCGTGTAGCCGCTGGCGACCAATGTTTTGCCATCATCTGAAATGTCAATTGCTTGCAGGGATTTGCCGACGTTCCACGTGGCGAGGAGCGTGTGGCTCGCGACATCGAACACCTTGATCTTGCCATTGGTAGCTGCATAAAGCCGCGTTTCGTCGGGGCTCCACGCCACGTCCCCGATGCCCGATTCGGCAAGCGTGAACGTGTTCAGTGTGTCATTGCCGATGTAATTGGCCATATCGAGTTACTCATCCTGAGAGGATGAGTGGTCCCCGTCCTCGACTACGGCACTGGGCCTGCAGCGGTATTTCCCAATGTTTCCACCAAGACAACCGTCCTTTGCCACCAGTATGGGGAAAACTGGTTGCCTTTCCCAAAAGAGAAAATCCCCTCCCGGCCGGAGCGGGGAGGGGCAGGTTCAGGGATATGCGTGCAACAACAAACAGAACGGCTGATCGGTGCCCGGTTTTAACGGCAGAAGGGACGTTTCCCTCCGACCTCCAGGTGCAAATGATCGTGGTGGGCGGCGTTGTAATCGGGCGTGAGCACGGTGCCGAAGCGCTTGCAGGCGCTGTCGCGGATCGTGCGCAGGAAGGCGCGGATTTGCGGGTCTTCGTCGTTCCAGTTGCGCAGCACGCTGATGCGGCGGCCGTCTGCCAGCACCAGCGAGCCGATATCGACGGCGTTGGCGGTGGCATGGGCGCTGAGCCGGCTGCTGCCCGCCACGGTGCGGCACGAATAGCTGCCCATCGTTTCGATCCGGGCCAGCGGGCTGCCGAGGATCTGGCGGGCCGCGCGGTCTACGCCAAATCGCGCCCAGGAGGACAGGGTGTTGGCCAGCGGGCACGAGACGGGGCCGAGGTTCGATAGCCCCAGCTGCATCTCGTCGCTGCGCAGCGAAGCGAGCTTGACGGTGTTGAGCGTGGAGCAACCTGCGCCGAAATACTGATCGGGCAGGGGTGTGAAATTGGCTTGCGTGCGGCCTAGATTGGCGAGGCAGGCGCGCGCGTTCGGAGCTTGCGACATCATCGGCGCGGCGCTGCGCGCGGGTGCGCGGCGGGCCGTTTCCGGCGCTCCGATGCAGCCCGAAAGGATTGCTACGAGCATCAGGGGGGCAAGCCTTCTGACCATGATCGAAGTATGAAGCTGGATGGTTAACAAGAGGTTAGCGGAACATGCGGGATTTCATCCGCTTGGCGCTGCTCCGCCACTGGATAACATGCCGTGTGGGCGGGCGGGGGCCTTCGGGCCGCCGAGCGCAACACCGCCTGAGGCCCCCGCCTTCGCGGGGGAGCAGGGGAGCAGGGGAGCAGGGGAGCAGGGGAGCAGGGGAGCAGGGGAGCAGGGGAGCCAAGATGTTGGGAGCATTCTCGGGACTTGGCGTGACAATCGGCAGCGCGCGATTGACAGGCACCGCCCTGCCACTATGAGCGGCGCCGGGCCACGCGGTCCCAACGCCGCGCGTGCTCTCTGTAAGGAGAGACTACATGACTGTACCTGTTCCGGCTCGCAAGCCTGCGCGCCCGCATTTCTCTTCCGGCCCCTGCGCCAAGCCGCCCGGATACTCCCCCGAAAAGCTCGCCACCGAAGTGCTCGGCCGCTCGCACCGTGCCAAGATCGGCAAGGCGCGCCTGCAATATTGCATCGATCTGATGCGCGAAGTGCTCGGTCTGCCCGATACGCACCGCATCGGCATCGTTCCAGGGTCTGACACCGGCGCCTTCGAAATGGCGATGTGGACGATGCTGGGCGCCCGCGGCGTGACCACGCTGGCTTGGGAAAGCTTTGGCGAAGGCTGGGTGACGGACGCGGTCAAGCAGCTGAAGCTCGAACCCACGGTGATGCGCGCCGATTATGGCCAGCTTCCCGATCTCGACAAGGTCGATTGGTCGGACGACGTGCTGTTCACCTGGAACGGCACCACCAGCGGCGTGCGCGTGCCCGATGGCGAATGGATCGCTGCCGACCGCGAAGGTTTGTCCTTTGCCGACGCGACCAGCGCGGTGTTCGCCTATGACATTCCGTGGGACAAGATCGATGTCGCCACCTTCTCGTGGCAGAAAGTGCTGGGCGGCGAGGGCGGCCACGGCGTTCTGATCCTTGGCCCCCGCGCCGTGCAGCGCCTTGAGGAATACACGCCTTCGTGGCCGCTGCCCAAGGTGTTCCGCCTGATGGCAAAAGGCAAGCTGGCCGAAGGCATCTTCAAGGGCGAGACGATCAACACGCCTTCGATGCTCGCTGTCGAAGATGCGATCTTTGCGCTGGAATGGGCCAAGTCGATCGGCGGGCTGGAAGGCCTGAAGGATCGCTGCACCGCCAATTCGAACGCGCTGGCCAAGATCGTGGCGCAGCGCGACTGGCTGGGCCACCTTGCCATCGATCACGGCACGCGGTCGAAAACCTCGGTTTGCCTGACGGTCGAAGGCGCGGACGAAGCCTTCATTAAGGCTTTCGCCGGCCTGCTGGAGAAAGAAGGCGCGGCCTATGACATCGCGGGTTATCGCGATGCTCCGGCCGGGCTGCGCATCTGGTGCGGCGCCACCGTCGACGTGGCGGATATCGAGGCGCTCGGGCCGTGGCTCGATTACGCCTGGGCCAAGCTGAAGGCCGAACAGCCCGCCTGACCTTGCGCCCCCGCGAAGGCGGGGGCCTCAGGCCTGCAAACGCTTTTTGGAAATTGCACAAGGCCCCCGCCTGCGCGGGGGAGCACGCAAGGATTTACGACATGACCAAGCCCAAGGTACTCATTTCCGACAAGATGGACCCCAACGCCGCCCGCATCTTTCAGGAAAGCGGCTGCGACGTGGACGTCATCACCGGTGAAACCCCCGAACAGCTGATTGCCCGCATCGGTGAATACGATGGCCTTGCCATCCGTTCGTCGACCAAGGTGACCAAGGAAATCCTCGCCGCAGCCAAGAACCTGAAGGTCATCGGCCGCGCCGGCATCGGCGTTGATAACGTCGATATTCCCGCGGCTTCGGCACAGGGCGTGGTGGTGATGAACACCCCGTTCGGCAACTCGATCACCACCGCCGAACACGCCATCGCGCTGATCTTTGCGCTGGCCCGCCAGATCCCCGAAGCCAATGCGCAGACGCAGGAAGGCCTGTGGCCCAAGAACGGCTTCATGGGCGTGGAAGTCACCGGCAAGACGCTGGGCCTGATCGGCGCGGGCAACATCGGCTCGATCGTTGCCAGCCGCGCCCTCGGCCTCAAGATGAAGGTCGTCGCGTTCGATCCGTTCCTCACGCCCGAGCGCGCCGTGGAAATGGGCGTCGAAAAGGCCGATCTCGACACGCTGCTGGCGAA
>DAICYJ010000189.1 GCA_027311705.1 Novosphingobium sp.
GGCCTCGTGCGCACCAAGAACATGCTATCGGTGCTGATGCAGGTTTTCATGATCGTCTCGGTCGCGGCCCTGTGGTGGGTCAGCTGGGGCTATTCGATGGCCTTCACCAGCGGATCGACGCCTTATGTCGGCGGCTTCTCCAAGATGTTCCTCGCGGGCGTTTCGGCTTCGACGTATGCCGCTACGTTCTCGAACAACGTCTACATTCCCGAATACGCCTACGTCATCTTCCAGATGACCTTCGCCTGCATCACGCCGGCGCTGATCGTCGGTGCTTTCGCGGAACGCGTGAAGTTCACGCCGCTGATGATCTTCACGGTCCTGTGGCTGACGCTGGTGTATTTCCCGATGGCCCACATGGTGTGGTACTTCGCTGGTCCTGACTTCCTGCCCGATGCGCCAACCGACAGCGGTCTGCTCTACGGCATGGGCGCTCTCGACTTCGCGGGCGGCACCGTCGTTCACATCAACGCCGGTATCGCTGGCCTCGTCGGCTGCCTCGTGATCGGCAAGCGTCTGGGCTTTGGCAAGGAAGCCACCCCGCCGCACTCGCTGACCATGACCATGATCGGCGCTTCGCTGCTGTGGGTGGGCTGGTTCGGCTTCAACGCCGGTTCCAACCTCGAAGCCAACGGCCTTGCTGCTCTTGCCTTCATCAACACCTTCGTCGCCACGGCTGCTGCCGCTGTCTCCTGGTCGCTGGTCGAACAGTTCAAGCACGGCAAGCCTTCGATGCTGGGTGCCGCTTCGGGTGCCGTCGCCGGCCTCGTCGCCATCACCCCGGCTTCGGGCTTCGCTTCGCCGATGATGTCGATCGTCCTCGGTCTGGTCGTTTCGCCCATCTGCTTCGTCTTCGTCAGCACCATCAAGAACAAGCTGAAGTATGACGACACGCTCGACGTGTTCGGCGTGCACTGCATCGGCGGTATCGTCGGCGCCATCGGAACGGCCATCGTCGCCGATCCGTCGCTCGGCGGCCAGGGCTGGTTCGACTACACCGTATTCCCGGCGGTTGCGGGCGAGTATGATATGGGTGCCCAGCTGATGACCCAGGTCAAGGCCGTGCTCATCACGCTGCTCCTGTCGGGTGGTGTCTCCGCGATCCTCTTCTTCGTCCTCGACAAGACCATCGGTCTGCGTCCGACCGAAGAAGCCGAACGTGAGGGCCTCGACATCACCGAACACGGTGAACGCGCCTACAACTACTGATCGAATACCGAGCTTGGCGGGGCCGGGGGAGCAGATCCTCTCCCTCTTCCCCCTACCCCCGCCAAACCATGTTCCTCCTGCGAACAGACTGAAGGCCGGAAGCGCTAGCCCGCTTCCGGCCCTTTTTTGTCAGCCAGCCATGACAGAGGCGAGTGGCTTCCGCCTGATAGGGCAGCAAGGGGGTGTTCCCTTGGCGGCGCAACCCCGCTAAGGCCCGCCGATCATGCAAGACGCGCAAGAATTTCCGGCACCATCCGTTGCCCGGCCCTGGCCCAAGGAATGGATCCGGGCCATCCACGCCTATGTCCCCGGCAAATCGACCGGCGCGGACGGGCGGCCGTTGATCAAGCTTTCGGCCAACGAGAACCCGCTGGGCACCAGCGCGCTGGCGATGGCTGCGCGCACCGTTTCCGGCGATCCTTCGCGCTATCCCGATCCCGACAGCACGGACCTGCGGACTGCGCTGGGCGCGTTGCACCGAATTGCGCCCGATCGGATCGTGATGGGCACCGGATCGGACGAACTTCTGAACCTTGCCGCACAGGCTTTTGCGGGGCCGGGGGACGAGGTGGTCTACGTCCGTTTCGGCTTTTCGGTTTATGATATTGCCGCGCGGCGGTGCGGGGCGGTGCCGGTGGTTGCACCCGATCGCGATTACGGCACCGACGTCGATGCGCTGCTGGCCTGCGTGGGGCCAGAGACCCGCGTGGTGTTCCTGGCCAATCCGAACAACCCCACGGGCAGCTTCCTGCCGCGCGCCGAACTCGTCCGGCTGCATGCCGGGCTGCGGCCCGATGTGCTGCTGGTGGTCGATCAGGCCTATGGCGAATATGTCGAGGCTGATGAGGACGATGGCGCGCTGGCGCTGGCGGCGGTGACGCACAATGTGCTGGTCACGCGCACGTTTTCGAAGATTTACGGGCTGGCGGGCGAGCGGATCGGCTGGGCCACCGGCGATGCCGCGCTGGTCGACATGCTGAACCGTATTCGCGGGCCGTTCAATATTTCGACGACGGGGCAGGCAGCAGCTCTGGCGGCGCTGGCGGATCAGGACTTCATCCGCCACTCGTTCGCGCACAATCTGGCCGAACGGACGCGGTTCGTGGCGGCGCTGGAAGCGCTGGGCAACTACGGGTTGCGCCCGCTGCCGAGCAAGGCGAACTTCGTGCTGATCGAATTCGCAGGCGCATTGACCGCCGAGGCGGCCTATCTGAGCCTGATGGATCGTGGATACATCACCCGCTGGCTGCCGGGGCAGGGCCTGCCGCAGTGCCTGCGCATCACCATCGGCACGGCGGAGCAGATGGACGAGATTGCCGCCGCGCTGCGCCTGATGGCCGAGGGCGCGAAGTGAGCGGACCTTTCCAGCGTGTGGCGGTGATCGGGCTGGGCCTTCTGGGCGGATCGGTTTCGCGCGCGGTGCTGGCCCATATTCCGGGCGCGGTGACGACGGGTTACGATGCCGATCCGGCGGTGCGTGCCCGCGCTCGCGAAATCGGGCTGGCCACGACCATTGCCGAGACGCCGGGCGAAGCGGTGCGCGAGGCCGATCTTGTGGTGCTGTGCGTGCCGGTGGGTGCGATGGGTGCGGCCGGAGCGGCGATTGCGGTGGACCTGCCGGCCGATGCCATCGTGACCGACGTGGGATCGAGCAAGGCAAGCGTGGTGCGCGCGCTGGCTGAAGCGCTGCCCAACCATGCCGTGGTGCCGGCGCATCCTGTGGCGGGCACCGAGCAGAGCGGGCCGGATTCGGGCTTTGCCACGCTGTTTCACAACCGGTGGTGCATCCTGACGCCGCCGGCCAAGGTCGATCCGGACGATGTGCAGCGGGTTTCGCAATTCTGGGAAGCACTGGGTGCCAAGATCGAAATGATGGAAGCGGGGCATCACGACCGCGTTCTGGCGGTGACGAGCCATTTGCCGCACCTGATCGCCTATACGATCGTGGGCACCGCGTCCGATCTTGAGGAAGTGACCCAGAGCGAGGTCATCAAGTATTCGGCGGGCGGTTTCCGCGATTTCACCCGCATCGCAGCTTCCGATCCGACGATGTGGCGCGACGTGTTCCTGAGCAATCGCGATGCGGTGCTGGAAATGCTCCAGCGCTTTACCGAAGATCTGACCGAATTGCAGAAGGCCATCCGCAAGCGCGATGGCGATGCCCTGTTCGACCAGTTCACCCGCACCCGCGCCATCCGTCGTTCGATCATCGAGCAGGGTCAGGACGACGCGAGGCCCGATTTCGGGCGCGGCGATCACAACGACAAGGGCTGATACTTCGCCGTTTTGTTGGACAAAAAGGTGACAGAGGTTACACCGTGTAACCTTTTTTATTGGTCTTTTTTACCGCTATTTCAATGAATTACCTGAAAAAGGTTACAGATTCCCGTGGAGCGGTTTGTTGCGTTTCTGACGATGTGAAAGAGCGTTTCCGGGAACATGGCAAAGCGTGAGCGTGTAGGAAAGCCTGCTGCCGTGCCTGCCGAGCGCGACAACCGATCGAGACCCCCGCCTTTGCGGGGGAGCCGCGCTACCGGGAGCGTCACACCGCGAAGAACAGGATCGCCACGCCAGTCATCACTGCGGTGGAAATCCATCCGCCGATGGTGAGCAACGGGCCGATGGTCATGCTTTTCATGGCGGCGCGATTGCGGGCGATCAGCATCGTCACGATCATCAGCGGCGGGGCCAGCAGCCCGTTCAACACCGCCGACCAATAGAGCGCGTGCATCGGATTGATGCCGAAGAAATTCATCGCCACCCCGGCCAGCGTGGCGATGGCGATCACCGCGTAAAAGGCCTTGGCTTCCTGCGGGCGGCGCGACAGGCCTTCATTCCAATCGAAGGTTTCGGCCACGGCATAGGCGACCGATCCCGCCAGCACGGGCACCGCGAGCAGCCCGGTGCTGACGATGCCGACGGCGAACAGCACGAACGCCCATTCGCCAGCCAGCGGACGCAGCGCGGTTGCCGCCTCGACCGCGCTGTTGATCTGGGTGATGCCCTGAACGTGCAGCGTGGCGGCGGTGGCGATCACGATCACGATGGCGGTGAGGTTGGAAAACGCCATGCCGACCAGCGTATCGGTGCGGATGCGGCGCAGTTCCGCCCCGGCGGTGCGGTGCGAGATGCACAGCGGCTTGATGTGGCGGCGGCCCTGTTCTTCCACTTCCTGTGCGGCCTGCCAGAAGAACAGGTAAGGGCTGATCGTTGTGCCGAGGATGGCGACCAGCGCGGTCACATGATCGCTGTCGAACACCAGCGACGGCACGACGGTGCCATAAAGCGCGGCGGGCCAATCGACATCGACGAGCGCGACAACCGCGAAATAGGAAAACAGCGACAGTGTTGCCCATTTCAGAATGCCGGCATAGCGATCGTAGCTTACCAGCACTTCCAGAGCCACGCTGAAGAGGCCGAACAGCACGATCATCGCCAATTGCGGCAGCGGCACCAGCAGGCCTAGCGCCGCCCCCATCGCGCCAAGGTCCGCGCCGAGGTTGACCACATTGGCCACCACCAGCAGCAGGACCATCAGGTGCAGCAGGCGGCGCGGATAGTGCGCCTTCAGGTTGCTGGCGATGCCTTTGCCGGTGGCAGCGCCGATCTGGGCGCAGACGGCCTGAATGGCTGTCATCAACGGGAAACTGAACAGAAGCGGCCACGGCAGCGTGAACCCGAACTGTGCGCCGACCTGGCTGTAGGTCCCGATGCCGCCCGGATCGTCGTCCGCCGCGCCCGTAACGAGGCCGGGGCCAAGCACCGAGTACCACGGGCGCTTTTCCGCCGGAGGGGCGGGCGGGTCGGGGTGGATGTGGGGGTGGCGATGCGGGGGCGGCGAACGGGTCACGGATCGGTATCCTTCACCGTTCAGGTGTTCAGGGCATTGATCGCGGCAAGCACCCGGGCTTCGACTTCGGCGCGGGGCAATCCGGGAGGAATCGCCTCGTGAAACCGATAGCGGATCGTTCCGGCCCGTTTCCAGCGGCGGTGATAGAGCGCGCCGCTGTTCACCGCAACTGGGATCACCGGCAAATCCAGCATCTTGTAAAGTCCCGCAAATCCGGCTTGCAACGGCTGTGTGGTGCCGTGCGGAACGCGGGTGCCTTCGGGAAAGATGATCAGCGGGCGGCCTTCGGCAATGCGTTCACGCGCCGAGGCGAGCATCACGCGGAATGTGCGTGCGCCCGCTGCGCGGTCCACCGGGATGATGCCGAACCGCGCGCCGGCGCGGCCCCACAGCGGGATATCGAGCAGTTCCTGCTTGGCGAAAACCACGGGCAGCCGGAATTGCCGGGGCACGTCGATCGCCTCGAAAAACGCTTCGTGTTTCACCGCGTAGAGCACGTCGGTGCGATCCTGAAACCCTTCGTTGACGACGCGAATGTTCAGGAAAATGCGGCAGCACCAGCGGTGATAGCCAGACCAGGCGCGCACCATGCGGCGGAACAGCGGCACCGAAATGCCCATGAGCAGCACCGACGAGACCACATGGAACACCGAGCCGGTATAGAACGCGAGATAGAAGGCCAGGCTGCGCGCGACTTCCACCGCAGTGGCGGGGCGGTCGTCTACCATCCCGCCGCCCATGCCGCGATGCGCGCCAGCAGCTTGTTGTATTCGATGAACAGCGTTTTCATGCTGGGTTTGGAACGCACCGCATCGCGCACGATCACCAGCCCTTTCGGCCCCGCGACCGCAAGATCGAACGCGGCGCGGCGCATGTGCCAGTCGGTAGTGACCAGCCGTACCGAGCCGATGTGCTGTGACGCAATCCAGCGCGAGGTTTCGAGCGCGTTCGAGCGGGTATCGACCGATTCGTAACCAAGCGTTACGCAGCACGAGAGCAGCGCTGGATCGACCTTGTATTCGGCGGCGAATTCTCCGGGCCGCACTTCGCTGTCCACCCCGGCGACGAGCATGCGCCGGGCCGCGCCGCTGCGCAGCACTTCGATGCCGCGCGGAATGCGTCCGCCCGCGCCCGTGAGCGCGACGACGCCATCGGTCTTGACGTTGTCGTCAGCAGGCTGGGGCAGGGAGAGGGCGAACCACAGGAAACCCAGCACCCACAGCAGGAGCGCGGCGGAGGCGAGACGCCGGAACAGGCCGGGCCGGTTCCTCACAGCATCCGCCGCAGGGCTGCGAGCACGGTAAGCCGGGCGGTGAGCACCGCCAGCACCACGCCCAGCAGGGGGATGGCGGCGATCACGATCCAGTCGGTCCAGCCCAGCACGGCCGCAGAGACCATGCCCGACCCCAGCGGCGCGAACTGGCGGCCCAGCATCAGGATAGCGACGAGGCCCAGCAACAGCCCGGCAAGGCCGCCGGCTGCCGCATCCACCGCCATGCTGCGCTGGAAAACGCGGGCGATCTGGCGATCGGTGCCCCCCAGCATATGCACAACCTCGATGGTTTCGCGATGATTGCCCAGCGCATTGCGCGACGCCAGCAGCACTGCCGACATCGTGGCAAAGGCCAGCAGCGCGATCAGGCCGCCGGCCATCCATTGCAGTGCGCCGATGGCCCCGAACACCGGCGCCAGCCAGCCGGCCTGCGCATCGACACGGGCCGAAGGGGCAACGGCCAGCACCCGCGCGCGCAGCGTGGCAACGCGATCGGGCGTGGCGGTGCCGGCCAGCCGCACGTCGATCAGCGCGGGGATGGGCAGTGATTCCACATCGTCGCCCGGCCGGGTGCCGAGCCAGGGTTCGACCAGCGCGTTGAGATCGTCCTGCGCCACGCGGTTGCTGGTTGCGACGCCCGGTATGCGGCGCAGCGCGGCCATCGCGGCATCGGCCTGCCGGTTGCGTTCGGCAGGCGCAGCGGAGACGATCTGCACGGTGACGCCGCCTTCCAGATCGGCGCTGGCGACGCGGGCGGCGTTACGCAGCGCGAGGCCGCTGGCGGCGGCGACGACGGTGAGGGCGATCATGATGGCAATGACCCACGGCATCGGCCCGGAAAGCCGGGCGTCGGGCAGGATGCGCGCGTCGCCGCTATCGGCGCGCCAACGATCGGCCAGATGGACAAAGGGCGTGGCAAACGCGTTCATCGCGCGACTGCGGTTGTGGTGCGGCGCGGCGGATAGCGCAGCGCCCCGGTGGGATCGCTGAGCCGCCCTTTGTCGAGCCGCATGATCAGCGATTCCGGCACATTGCGGATGAGGTGCGCATCGTGGGTGGCGACGACGACGGTGGTGCCCAGCCGGTTCAGGCTTTCGAACAGTCGCAGCAGTTTGAGCGCCATGTCGGGATCGACGTTACCGGTCGGTTCGTCCGCCACCAGCATATCGGGCCGGGCGATGACCGCGCGGGCGATGGCCACGCGCTGCTGCTCCCCGCCCGAAAGCGTTGCGGGGCGGGCATTGATGCGGTCGCCAAGCCCCACCCAGTCGAGCATTTCGGTCACCGGTTTGGTGATTTCCTTCTCGCTTACCCCGGCGACGCGCAAGGGCAGGGCCACGTTGTCGAACGCCGAAAGATGCGGGACGAGGCGGAAATCCTGAAAGACCACGCCCAGCCGGCGGCGAAAACCGGGCAGGCGTTCGCGCGGCAGGGTGATGGCATCGGTGCCGAACATGCGGATCAGCCCGCGTGAGGGGCGTTGCGACAAGTACAACAGTTTGAGAAGACTGGTCTTTCCGGCGCCACTGGCCCCGGTAAGAAAGTAAAAGCAGCCGGGGTAGAGCGTGAAGCTGATGTCTGTCAGCACTTCCTTGCCGGTGCCGTAACGCAGCCAGACATTGTCGAACTGCACGATTTCGGCGTCTGGCTGGCTCATGAGAAGTGTGGCGATCCCGGTTCGGTCTGGCGCGATTTGCGCGATAAATGGGCTATACGCGGCAATCGATGTGGAAAAAAGGGCGTGGAAGCACTTCTCCCCGCAACTGGCTATTGTTTCTTTGCTGCGCACCATGCTTAACCGCAGCGCATGATCATCGCCTGCCCCGCCTGCTCGACGCGCTATGTCGTTCCCGACAGTGCGATCGGTGTGGAAGGCCGCACCGTGCGCTGCGCCAAGTGCCGGCATAGCTGGTTTCAGCACGGCCCGGAATTGCCGCCGCGCCCGGAAGCGGAAGAACTGGTGCCGGACGTTGCCCCGCCAGTGGCGACCCAGACGCCTGTCGCACCGCCTGAACCCGAAACTAGCGAACCACCTTCGTCGGTGGAGGTGCCGCCCGCAGTCGAACCTGTGACCGAGCCGGTGGTCGAAGAACCGGCACCCGCGCCCGAACCGCCCGCCGTGCCGCGCGGCATCGCCCGGCGCGGCGCCGAGGCGGACGCCTTCGATTCCGCACCATCCAGCTTCGGACACGAACCGCCGTTCCGTCAGCGGCGCAATCCGGTGAAGCTGTGGACGGCGGCTGCGGTCTCGTTCGCGCTGCTGGTGGCGCTGCTGATCGGGCTGGCGTCGTATTTCGGGCTGCCCGACTGGCTACCCGTTTCGCGCCCCACTTTCGGGCCGAGCCGCCCCGATCTGGCGCTGTCGTTCCCGGCCGAGCGGCAGGACCGCCGCACCCTGCCCAACGGCACCGAATATTTCGGCGCGAGCGGCACGGTGACCAACGTGGGCAAGGACGTGCGCGATGTGCCGCCGATCCTGATCGTGCTGCGCGATGAACGCGATCGGGTCGTCTACACGTGGGACGTGACCCCACCCCGGGATTCGCTGAAGCCCGGCGAAAGCGTGACGATCAACGAGGCAGTGACCGACGTTCCCAAGAGCGCGAAGTTCGCCGAAATCGGCTGGAAGCCGGATTGATGGGACGGCTGGTTCCAGGCGCATTGATGATCGCGGCGCTTTTGCTTCCCGAACCTTCCATCGCCATGCAGGTTGGCGAGAAAAGTTTCGGACCTGAAAACAAGAGCCTCCAGCTGTTGTTTCCTGTCGAGAAGCAGGAGCGGATCACTTTGCCCAACGGCAGCGAAGTTTATATTCCCTACGGCACCGTGACGAATGTTGGCGACGTTTTACGCGATCTGCCGCCGCTTTTGATCTTGCTGCGCGATGCCGAGGAACGTGTCGTCTATTCTTGGACAATCGTTCCGCCCAAATCTTCGCTGAAGCCAGGCGAGAGTGTGACGATCGATGAGCCAGTGACCGATATTCCCAAGAGCGCAAAGTTCGCTGAAATTGGCTGGAAGCCGGACTAAAATCTCCGGTTCCGGGCTCGTCCCAAAATTTCATACCGTTGGTTGTTGCGCCCCGCATGGTCCTTTGCTAGGGGCGCCCTCCTACCCCGACGGGCTGCCGGTTTCCTGCAAGGAATGGCACCCCGGACGATTTGCGGTCGTGGCGGAATTGGTAGACGCGCAACGTTGAGGTCGTTGTGGGCGAAAGCCCGTGGAAGTTCGAGTCTTCTCGACCGCACCAAACAGTCATGAAAAACTCCCCTTCAAGGGGCCATGGCCGGGATTGTCGCCAAAACTGGCGCAGTTTGGGGTGATTTCGCACGGGCCGGGAAGTCTGGTGCAGTCAGAGACCGCCAGAATTGGGGCAACATCCGGACGAACAAAAACCGCCGTCTCTGGCCGGAAAATCCTGACTGCAGTTGGAAAGCTGAAGTTCGGCTCAGGCGAAGCCGAGCAGTGCGCGCTGGTCAGCCCATGCGAGCGGCAGGTCGATATCCTGCAGGGCCCGTGCGGTCAGCGACGCGGGCTGCCGCCCTTCGACGATGGCGGTGACGATATCAGGTGCGAGGCAGGACAGGGCGGCCAGTTTGCCGAGCCGCGTGCGGCAACGGCCGTGGCTGGTGGCGATGCTGGCGATGGACTGCTCCGGGCTGGCAAGGACGAGCTTCCGGGCGGTGTGCGCTTCCGCGATCAGCGCAACCAGCTTTTCATCGCGGGTGGTGGGAATGATGGTGAGGACGTGCGGCCCCGGAATGATCAGCCGCAGCTGATGCCCGCGCCGCACTTTGGTCGCAGCCAGCGTTAGGACCAAGGACTTGTCCGCTGCGTCAGCAATCGCATCGAGGCCAGTGGCAGTGGCCAGCCTGGTGTTGTCGATGGCAAGGTCGATGCCGTCTTCCCGAAGATCAATGCGGGTGAGGATGGCAGGAAACATGGCGGCCTTGTCCCGCGCTGGACCACTGCGCAGCGTCGCAGCAACCAGATCCGCCCTGGCCAGCATCTGCCGGATTGAGTCAGCAGGCGCATCGTAGGCCAGATCACAAAGGAACTGCTGATCGGTGAGCAATATCGAGAGCTGCTCACAGACAAGGTTCTCCAGATCATACGCCGATACGCGCCATGCGGGGGTATCGTCCAGTTGATCCGGCCGAGTAATGTAATAGCGATAGCGCCGAGCTTGGTCGCATGGCTGGGGGTCATCGCCCGACCTTGGTCATCAAACACCAGCCCTACCAGCAGGCTCGGCTGCTGGCTCCTGAGCCGGCTGGATGTTCCCGACGCATTGCCCTTGAGTATGGCTTGCACCGCCGCCCACAGATCCGTTGGCACGATGGCGCTGTGCTCACCTCCGAAGTCCTCGCCCTTGTGGACCTTCCGGCCAAGATAGATGCGGTTCGAGAGAAGATGGCAGAGTGTGCCGCGCCGGAAAATGCATCCGCCACGATGCGGACCGCTGACGCGTTGCTGGATCTTGGTCCTGTGCCCTTGCGCTTGGAGGCGGGGATCTTGTCGCGGATGCGCTCGCCGGTCACTTCGCGCTCGAACCGGACCGTTCCAGTTCGCGGGCGACCAGCAAAGGCAGCACGCCCTGGCGCTTTTCCTGGTATCGCTGCGCGAGCATCCGGCAAAGCAGAAGCGTCGGCACCGATGGGGCGAACCCACATTAACCTCAACCCATTTTTGCTGAAGATGCGCTGGCGACATTGTCGCCAGCGCAGTCATGGCCTTGTCCAGTAGGGTCATTGCGGAGCAACCGGTGCGATAGAATAGCAGGTCGTGCCATCGACCTTGTCGCGGACGATGGCATGGCCCTTCTTGCGCAGGCCAGTCAGTGCGGCCCGGACCGTGTGCGGGAGCCAGCCGGTGGCGTCGACAATCGCTCCCTGCGACGTGCCGCCTTCCGTGCGCAGGAGCGCAAGGACAAGGCTGAGCTTGGAGGCGGGCTTTTCGACCGGGGCGCCCAACGTCGGCTCGTTCGATCGCATAACGTCGGATGGGGTGACGTCGCCATCACCGACCCGCTGGAGTCTGGCCATGCGGCGGGGTTTCTTGGATGCGTTCACGGGTGGTTCTCCTGTCGGGACCGTCACCATGCGCTCCCACCACCCAAAGCCCCGCCGATCGTCCGGTCGGGGCTGGCAACCGGTCAGGCCGGCTGCGATTCACGATTGTACCAATGCTCGTGTAGCCGACGAAGTCGAATGGTGTTGCTGGGAATGGCGGCTTGTAGGACAGACCGGAACCGCAGCTTTGCAAATTCGAGAGTCTGTAAGCTGCCGTTCCCGCTCGTCGACGTTGGTAAACTATCGCAATTTCGGTCATTTGGCGCAAAGATCGATGTCCCCAAAATCCACCTGTCGGTTGAAATCAACCTGCCCTTCGCGTGAAGCTGGTACTGCGGAGAGAACGGAACAGCCGTTTTGGATCGCGCAACGGTTTAAGTGGTCTTAGCTTCTCCTTCTCTTCCCCGCTGCCTGACCTCTCTCATCGATCGAGTCTCGCTCGGACATGGCTATTGCGCGAACGCAGTCGCGCCATCACAATCAAAGCAAGCGCTGCGATACCGTCTTGGAACTGGACACTGTGAACACAATTTTTGGGACAAGCGGCGACGACGCACTTGACGGTACGCCGGGTGCCGACGTGTTTGATGCCGGCGCAGGCAGCGACGTTATCAAGGCGGGTGATGGGGATGACGTGATCACCGATCAGGGCGGTCGCGTGAACTGGATCGACGCGGGCGACGGGAACGACCGCATCGTTTTTGCCGATCCTTACGCAGACGGGCCGACCCAGGTCTTCGGCACCATTCCTACAGCGACCACCGTCCTCGCTGGTGCGGGCGATGACACCGTTTCGTTCCGCGCGCTGCGGTCCGGAACCGCCACCATCGACCTCGGCAGCGGCAGCGATGTGCTGTGGCTCGGCCAGACGCTTGCAAGCGGGTCCATCACGCTCACGCTCGGTGCGGGTCAGGACCGGGTGATCCTGACAGAAGATGCGCAAGTCGAACACACGATCACCGTGACCGATTTCGCCGCGGGTGCTGGCGGCGATGTGCTCGATCTCTCGCGGGCGCTGGCGGTCAGCGGTGCCGGTTTTGCCGGCATCACCGGGATTGATACGAACCGCTTTGCGGATGGGCGGTTGCTTCTGCGTCAGGACGGCGCGGATACGCTGGTCGTTGTGGACTTCAACGGTATCGCGCCCGACACAGTGTTCGCCCCGCAGCATGTGCTGCTGCGCCTCGCCGGGGTCGATGCCACGCTGCTGACCGCCGAAAACTTCGCGGGGCTCGACCCTGCCGGCGCCCCTCTCGTGTCAGTCTTACAGTCTGGGACTGCGGGCGATGATGTGCTGTTCGCCGGCGTACCCGGCCATCTTGAGGGCGGGGGCGGGAACGACCGTCTCGAAGGTGCAGCGGGCAGTGACCTGCTGGTCGGTGGCGACGGTGCCGACATCCTGAACGGTTCTTTCGGCGACGACCAGCTCGATGGCGGGGCCGGGGCCGATACGCTCGATGGCGGATCGGGCAGCGACACGCTGCGCGGCGGTGCTGGCAACGATACTCTGATCGACCGGGCATCGGGCGACGACATGCTCGACGGCGGCGAGGGCGACGATACCATCGACGTGGTGCGCCCACCCCAGCGCTATGCCGATGTCCGGCGCGAGGATTACATCACCATCCTCGGGGGTGGTGGCAACGATCACGTCGCCTATTCCAACCCCGGCGCTCAGGATTCCAGCCAACTCAGCGTCAAAGTCGCCCTGAGCGTCGATTTGGGCGATGGCGACGATGATCTGACGCTGAACACGCCGCGCACATCGGCCACGATCACTCTCGGCGCCGGGCGCGACACCGTGATCTTGCAGGGCGACCATCCCGCGGAACCGCTGGTCATCACCGACTTCGCGGCCGGTGAAAACGGAGACCGCCTGGATTTCAGCGACATGGTCGGCGCTCTGGCTGCGGGGTATCTTGGCAGCGATGCCTTTGCCACGGGCGAACTTCGTCTGATCCAGCAAGGCGCCGACACGCTGGTCGCCTTCGACTACGATTTGGCAGGCAGCAGCGACATCGCGATCCCCACTGTCCTGTTGCGCGGCGTCACGGTGGACAGCCTGACCGCCGAAAATTTCGCGGGTATCGATCCGCAGTGTGGCCCGGTGGTGGGCAGCGCGTTCACCGGCGGTACCGCAGACGACCGCTTCCTCGGCGGAGCGGGGACCGATACCGTTCATGGCGGCGGCGGCGCAGACACCATCCTTGGCCGTGGTGGCGACGATCGGCTCTCCGGCGATGCCGGCAGCGACATCCTGGATGGCGGACGCGGCAGCGACCAGCTGGAGGGCGGGTCTGGCGACGATACTCTCACTTTGGTGGGGGACGGGTCTGACACCGTCCTCGGTGGGGCCGGCAATGACAGCATCGATTTTCGCTACTTTTATCCGGCCAATGGTGCCGCCTTCGGCTCAGCACGGGTCGAGGCGGGCGATGGCAATGACAACGTCACGATCGACAGCGCGTACTTTGCGCTCGATGCAGATCTTGGCACGGGCGATGATCGTATCACCTTCACCTACCTGCCACTCAAGGGCACCACGCTCACACTCGGCAGCGGGACTGACGTGGTCACCCTCGACGTCAGGCTTGCGTCGCGCGAAGACGCGTCGGTCACGATCGCCGATTTCCAGCCGGGTGACGGGGGCGATGTCTTCGATATCACCGAGCTGTTCCGCAGCGAGTTCGGTCAGGCTTTCGACAAGCTGCGCCTGATCGCGGGCGATGTCGACGAACTCTACAATGCCTTCATCGCAGCGGCCCGGCTGGAGCAGCAGGGTGACGATACCGTCGTCCTGTTCAGGACGGGCTCGAACGATAGAGTGGTTGCCGTGTTCCGCAATACCCAGGCGGAGGATTTCACAGCCTACAACGTCGGTGGCCTGCCGGTCCATCTGCTCACGACCGACCTTGGAACAGGGAGCGACGACTGGACCGGTACTCAGGCTGCGGAGGTGGTTCAGGGCAACGCCGGAGACGATGTGCTGCGCGGACTTGGTGGTGACGACATCCTGCGCGGCGGGGCGGGCAACGACAGACTCGAAGGCGGTGATGGCGATGATCTGCTCTATGGCGGCGGCGGCAGCGGGGTCGATCAGCTCTATGGCGGTGCGGGCAACGATCGGCTGACCGGGACGTCCATCCTCTTGGGTGGCGCGGTGCTCGATGGGGGCGATGGCAACGATCTAATCGATGCGACCTACATCTCGACCGTGCGGGGCGGTGCTGGCAACGATCGCATCGTCATTTCGGCCACCTTGGCCGATTCCGATGCGCTCAAGGGAAAGACCGGATTCATCGACGCTGGAGACGGCAACGATTACGTCGACCTGTCGGATCCCTTCCTCGCGTTGACGCAAGGGGCATTCACCTCGGTCGATCTCGGCGCGGGCGATGACGTCGTCGTCGCCGGGGATTTGCGCGGCACGCTCACGCTCGGCGCCGGACATGATACGATCCGGGCCTTTGGTTTTCAGAATGGCGAACTCGTCGTGACCGATTTCCAGACTGGCGAAGGCGGTGACATCGCCGATTTCGGGACGCTCATCGAGGAGTTCGATAATCCGTTCCTGCACTACTTCCGTCTCGTCCAAGCCGGGGCGGATACACTCCTAATCGGCAACGGCGCGTTTGAGTCAGAACTGCGCATCCGCTTTCGCAACACCGAACTCACCGATTTCACTGGCGCGAACTTCACGGCATCGCATTTTCCTAGCCTTGATCCTTTTCCGCCAAGCTGGAAGCCGCGCAACATCACCGGCTCAAGCGAAATTGCAGCGGGAAAGATTGTTGATGCAAAGGACCCAACCTTGGTGAAAGGGCCGGCGACCGCCTACAATTATGCCTCGGTAGATGGTTCGGCCACGTTCACCAACCATGGCACGATCAACGTCAGTTCGCGCTCGTCAGTCTATAGCACGCCCTTGACGGCCATCGCCTATATCGAGATGGGTAGCTACAACCACGGCACCGGCGGCATCATCAACGCTTCGGACGGCACCATCATTGTTCGCGGGAGCGCCCAAGCATTCGGCTTTTATGGGTCAGCCGCAGGTATAGATTTCACCAATGCCGGGCTGATCGATATCGGAGTAACGTCGCCCGTCGGTTCCTCGGATACAACCGTCGTCGCGGCTGTCGTTTTCAACGGAAGCCAAGGCACCCTCACGAATTCGGGGACGGTCCGCGCCTCCTATGGCGCCCTGACCATCGGCGTGCGGGTGAGGTATGCCTCAGAAGTCTTCAACAACGGCACGATTGAGGTGTTGGTCGGCGAGGGCCAATCTGGCTTCGGCTATCGGAGTTATTTTGCATCCGGCCAGCTCGTGAACACCGGTGCAATCCGTGTAGACGGGGGGAGTGCACCCATCGCAGTTTCGATTGAAGAACCCGGGATGAACCCGCTCGTCAATCGCGGACTCATTGCCGCATCGGCATCACCAGGTTCGCCTTATGCAAGCATCGGACTGCTGGTTGATGACCCCGGCCAGCTGAAGGGACGGCCGACCACCTTCACAAATTCCGGAACGATCCAGGCCGATATCGCGATCGCCTTGCGCGGCTCCTCTGAAGACACCACCCCTGACCGCATCATCAACACCGGCAAGATTCTTGGCGCGGTGCTCACCAACGGTGGCAACGATCAGGTGCGCAATGCAGGAACCATGGATAGTCGCACCATGCTCGGCGCCGGCAATGATATCTATGATGGCACGAAAGGGCTGCATCTCGGTACGGTCGAAGGCGGTCTCGGCAATGATGCGCTGACCGGTGGCGCGCGAGCCGATGCTCTGTTCGGCGATGGCGGAGCCGACGTGCTCGTGGGCGGAGCGGGCAGCGATTTCCTCGATGGCGGCGCCGGCGCCGATGTCATCGACGGCGGGCTCGGTTTCGACACGGCGTCGTGGATCGACTCCGAAGCGCCGGTGCGGATCGATCTGGTCACGGGTGCGGCGAGCACCGTCAACGGGACCGATTATGTGCGCTCGGTCGAGGAGGTGATCGGCTCGCGCGGCAATGATGTCATCGCTGGCGCTGCCACGGCCGAGGTTTTGATCGGCTTTTCCGGCAATGACATGCTCTATGGACGCGGCGGCGACGACACGCTTTGGGGCGGGGCCGGACGCGATACGATGACCGGCGGCTCCGGAGCCGACCGATTTCTCTTCGAAGCCGGCGACGGGGCAGACACCGTGGCCGATCTAGCCGCGGGTGATCGCGTCGAAGTCTACGGGTATTCCGCCTACCAAGCGCTCGTGTCCGAAGCCGGCGGCCTGCGCGTCTTGCTTTCCGCCACCGACAGCATTCTGCTAAAGGGCGTCAGCGATGCCACCATGGTCGATGCCGCGCTGCAGTTCGATCCGGCCCCCGTCGGCTTTACCCTCCCGGCCGCATCCGCCACGGCCATCGTCACGGACTTCGATTTCACAATCGGCAAGGGTGTCGAGGTCAACATTGCCGATCCGGATCCGATCCTGCGGGGCTATGGCCCGCCGATCACCTCCACTGCGGTCCAGCTCGTGGCGCCCCGCACGCTCGTAGGCATAGGTCTGTTTCTGGATGGTGCGGTTCGCTTCACCACCACGCAGGAATATATCATCACCAGCGGCGTCTCCGCCGTCAGGAGTGGCTACGGCGAGGACTTCGATTTCGCCGTGATCGGCGCGGGAGGCAAACTCATCGTCGATGCCCAGCACGGCAAGGCGGTCGGGCTCGACAATCTTGCGCAGATTTACAACCGGGGCTCGATCTCGATCACCGCGCAGGATGGCGATGCCAGCGGAGTCTTCCAGATCGCGTCGGGCCGCGCCAACGATGCCTCGATGCCCAATCTCTTCCTCAACCGGGGCGTGATCTCCGTCACCGCCAGTGGTATCGCCCGCGGGGTGGATCAGGGCGCCAACAGCAACGGCGCCCTGCTCGAGATGAATAGCGGGAAGATCCTCGTGCACGGTGCCGGCGGCAGTGTCGGTATCCAGAATGCGATGATCGCACACCCGGCAGGGGTTCAGCCGCGCATGGTCAACACCGGCACGATCACCGTCACCGACGATACCGCGGCGCTCGACAGTGCCGGCCTGCAAATCGCTGTTGCGTCCCGCGCCAGGGTCTGGAACACCGGTACCATTACGGCAGACTTTGCCGTCCAGGTGAGCGCAGCGTCGTACGATCCTACTACCAAGCACAGTCTGGGCCTGTTCAACGATGGGACACTGAACGGGCTAGTGGTGACGAGCACCTACAACGACACCGTCATCAATAGCGGCGCCATCAACGGCACCGTCGATCTCGGCGGCGGGGACGACCGGTTCGACGGGCGCGAAGGCCAGTTGAACGGCCGCCTTTCCGGCTACGATGGCAATGACATCCTTCTCGCGGGCGTGGGCGGGCAAGTGATCGACGGCGGCTTTGGCAACGATACCCTCTCGGGCGGCGCGGGCGACGATAGGCTGATCGGTGGCACGGGACGGGACGTGTTCCGCTTCGGTATCGGCTTCGGGGCAGACACGATCACCGATCTCCTGCTGGGCCAGGTGCACGAAACCATCGCGGTCGAAGGCTACACCGCCGCGAAGTCGATCGTGCAACAGGGCGAAGACGTGCTAATCACCTTCTCGGCCAGCGATACGTTGCTGGTGCGACATGCCAGCGTGGCTGACATCGAACACGGCGTGCTGCGCTTCGGCGAGGCAGCGATCGGCGGCTACTCCATCGGTGCGGTGCCGACTGCTCCGGTCGAACCCGCAGGACCGCGTCAGTCAGCGGATCCCGGCATTGCCTTCACCCCCATCACCGGTACTGCCGCGGCAGACACGCTCACCGGCGACATCGGGCCGGATCGCATCACGGGGCTTGCTGGCAACGACCTGATCGACGGCAAGACCGGGGGCGATTTCCTTGACGGCGGGGCAGGCGACGACACGATCGTGGGCGGCGGCGATAACGACCGCATCGTCGGAGGCGACGGAGCCGACGTGCTGCACGGCGATGCGGGCAACGACATCCTCGCTGGCAGTCTCGGCAACGACCGCCTAACCGGCGGGAGCGGCGACGATGACCTGTCCGGTGGCGCAGGTACAGACGCGCTTGTCGGCGGTTCGGGATCAGACGTGTTCCGGTTTGCCGCGCTCGAAGATTCCACCCCGACCGCCCGCGATGTCATCTCCGATTTTCGTGCCGGTGACCGGATCGATCTGTCCGCTATCGATGCTGCACCTGGCGGCACCAACGAAGCCTTCAACTGGCTGGCCACTGCTCCATCGGAAGGTTCTGGAACTGGTGTGGCTTGGTTCGATGGCATCGCCCGCGTCCTCTACGCCAGCACGGACTCCGATGCAGCTCCGGAGTTCGCGGTAAGGGTCGCCGGCAGCGTGCTTGTCGGCGCGATGGATATCGTGCTGTAGAAGTTCATTTGACCGTGCATCGGGTGAAGATTGGACTTGTAACGGTTTTGTGCCGGTCACCTTTCTCACTATGCCACCTTCGCTTCGAACCCGAGCGGGCTGATGCCGCCGAGATATGAATGGCGGCGACGGGAATTGTAGAACCCGTTGATGTACTGGAAGATGGCAGCGTCTGCCTGTCGCCGTGTTGGCCAGCTCTGCCGCCAGATGAGTTCTGCCTTCAAGGATTTGAAGAACGTCTCAACGGACGCATTATCATAGTAATTGCCCTTGCCGCTCATCGATGGACGCAGGCCATGGGCCTGCAGCTTTTTCTGATAGTCATAGGAGCAATATTGGCTGCCGCGATCCGAATGGAAAAGGCAGCCCGCAGGTGGCTGGCGCACCGCCATATCGAGTGCACGGATCGCCAGATCCCTTTTCATCCTGTCGCTGACTGCCCAACCGGTGACACGACGGCTATGCAGATCAAGGATGACGGCCAGGTAGAGCCAGCCATCGTGCGTCCAGACATAGGTGATGTAGCTTCGCTGGCCTGCGGCTCGCCGGCCCATTTGCGGTTGGGCACGTCGGTGACAAAATCGCCTGCCAACCAGTTCGCTGCGATACCCAGGCGATGGTGGCTGTCCGTCGTATCCTTGTGCCTGCGGGTGCGGACAGGCTTGATCCCGTTGATCGTCATCAGCCGACCGGCACGTCGCTCACCAACATCGAGCCCCACCTCCTTCAACTCTATCGTCATCCTCGGACGACCATAGCTGCCGAGGCTCAGCCGATACTGTGCCTGGATGTGGGCCAGCACCTTCATGTCAGTGCGCGCGCGCTGGCTGATCGGCCGTGACCGCCAAGAACGATAGCCACAGGTGCTGACCTGCATCACCCGACAGATCGACTCCACGGGCCATACATGGCACCAGCTCTCCACGAACGCGAACCTCACGGCCGCTTCTCCGCCGGCGCGGATGTGCAGATCCCGCACGTTACCCGTCAGAACGAACTGGCTTTTCAGCGGCAGAAAGCGCACTAGGTCACGCACCCAGCGGGGGCGTAGGTCTGCTTGGTAGCGGGTCAGTTTGAAATCTGACCCACTACCAAGCAGACCGCAGTGCGTCAGATTGGCGCAGTCTCTTGCCTGCCGCTACCGAACTGCGATTGCCGCGAGGGGGCGGCCCGGGTACTCGTCGCCGCTACACCCCAGACGGGAGCGAAGCGCGTGCCATCAAGCCAGCCCGAAGGCTCCGTCGCCAGCCTGTTTGCCGGCCCGGTTGCCGACGCGATCCTTTCCGCCGATGGCACCCGCCTCTATGTCGCCACAGGCGAGAAGGTGGTCGCGCTCGATATCGCGTCGGGCGCGACCCTTGACGAATATGCGCTCGGCGCGGCGGCCGGGGCGCTGGATGTCTCTGCCGATGGCAAGTACCTCGTGGTGATCGACGGCCCGAAGCAGTTCGAGAAGATCACGCTTGCCACCGGCGCGCGCGAAACCTTCGCGATCACCGGCGACCGACCCGCGGGCTCAAGGCTGCTGGACATCGCGGCCGCGAAGGATGGCACGGTTGTCCTGGCGGAAGGCAGCAACTTTCTGCTCACCTATGATACCGCCGCGAAGACCTTTGCCGCGACGTATTCGGCCGCCATGTCCGCAACGCTCATCAGCAGCGCGGACCACACCCGCGTGTTCGGTCTTTCGGGCGGCAGTACCGGCCTCGTTTATGCGAGCGGGCGCGGCATTGTCGCCAAGCTCGTCTACAATCCCTATTCCAACGCGACCGGCAGTGGCGGCGATCCAGCCCCGATCGGCGCGATCTCGCCAGACAACAAGCTGTTGGTCCAGGGCAGCAACGGCACGCTGCGCAGTGCCGGGCTTTCGAAGGTCGGTTACCTGGGGCTCTTCTCGACGCAAGGCTATGCCTTCAGTTCCAAGGGAGATCTGCTCTATGTGTTGGGCGCCGATGGCAATATCATAGGGATCGATACGACCACGCGGGACATCGCCAAGGCCTGGTTCGTCGATCCTGTGCTGAAGCCGGATGGCATCCTCAGCAAGCCCACACCCGCCGATCCAGCAACGCAGCGTGGCAATGTGCTGCAGGTGACCGACGACGGGCGCTACCTGATCGCGCTCACCAGCGATGGGGTGGCGCGCTACGATCTCGATAAACTCGTGCAGATCGCCACGCCCGGCAATGATGTCATCACCGTCGGCCACACATTGTATGGGTTCGAAGGCAACGACCGGTTGGGCGGCCAGGGCGCGCAGTCCATGTACGGCGGGCGGGGCGATGATACCTACGTCATCGGCAAGGGCGACGGTGCGCTTGAGAAGCCGGGCGAAGGCATCGATACGCTGCTTGTGAGCGTGCCGCGCGCCGTGCTCAGCGACAATATCGAGAACCTTACCTATACCGGCAAAGGCAATGCCGTGATCGTGGGCAATGCGGCGGGCAACGTGATCCATGCCGGCAATGGCAACGATCAGATCAGTTCCGGCGGTGGCGACGATACGATCGATGCGCGGGGCGGCGACGACGTCATCTTCGCCGGCGTCGGCAATCAGGTGATCGACGGCGGCGCCGGGAACGATACCGTGAACTATGCGCTACTCCCACCCGCCTCGCGCGGGCCGATCACCGTGGATCTCAGGCTGACGGTTGAGCAGGATACGGGCGCTGCCGGCCATCTCACGCTGAGTGGGATCGAGAACGTGATCGGCGGCCTGGCCCGCAATAGGCTCACCGGCAACGACGCCGACAACAAGCTATCCGGCGGTCTCAGCAACGATGTGCTTGCGGGCGGGGCCGGCAATGACGTGCTCGATGGCGGCACCAAAGGCGATACCATGACCGGTGGGCTCGGCGACGATACCTTCTATGTCGATGTCAGCGGCGACAAGGTGATCGAGGCTGCGGGGGAGGGCACCGACACGGTGTTTGTCGGCGCGAGCTTCGTGTTGCCGGACAATGTCGAGAACGGGACGGCGATCGACAGCGAGAACTACTACCAACGTGTCGCCTCGCTCACCGGCAATGCACTCGACAACATCCTTATCGGGGACCGGTGGGACAACGTGATCGACGGCAAGGACGGCCGCGACCTGCTCGATGGCGGCGACGGATACGATACGGCGACGTACGCCGCGGCTGTCGGCGGCATTACCCTCAGCCTCTCGGTCTCGGGCCCGCAGGATACCGGTGGAGCCGGCACGGACACGCTGAAGTCGATCGAGAACCTCATCGGCAGCGCCTTTGCCGATCGCCTGACCGGTACCGACGCGACCAACACGATCAGCGGCGGACGCGGCGCGGATGTGCTCGTCGGCCTCGGCGGGAACGACACGCTCGACGGCGGGGCCGGCGCGGACACCCTGTTCGGCGGTGCAGGTGACGATACCTACAAGGTTGACAACAGGGGCGACGGCGTTTCGGAAAACAGCGGTCCCACCGGTGCCGATCCGGCCGATGCGGGCGGGCATGACCTCGTGGTGTCCATGGCCTCCTACAATCTTGCAGGCAGCGGCGGCGTGAAGTTTGTCGAGGACCTCACGCTGGACGGGTCCACTTCGATCAACGGCACGGGCAACGATCTCGCCAACGAGATCACCGGTAACAGGGGCAACAACTACCTCTCCGGCGGTGCCGGCAACGATACCCTGATCAGCAACGGTGGGAACGATGTGCTGGATGGCGGCGGTGGGGATGACAAGCTTTACGGCAACTACGGAAACGACACCTATGTCGTCGACAGCACCGGCGATCAGGTCCTCGAAAGCAGCCCGCTTTTCGGCAACTACGACCATGGGGGGGCCGATCTCGTCCGTTCCAGCGTGAGCTTCGATCTTGGCACAGAGGGAGCGATCTACGTCGAAAACCTCGTGCTGACCGGCACTGCGGATATCAATGGCTTGGGCAACGAATTTGGCAATGTGATTACCGGCAATTCCGGTGCCAACACGCTTTCAGGTGGCGGAGGCTATGATACGCTGATCAGCAACGGCGGGAACGATGTGCTGGATGGCGGCAGTGGGGATGACAAGCTTTACGGCAGCTCCGGAAATGACACCTATATCGTCGACAGCACGGGCGATCAGGTCCTCGAAAGCAGCCCGCTATCTAGCAATCGCGACCATGGCGGGACCGATCTGGTCCGTTCCAGCGTGAGCTTCAATCTTGGCAAAGAGGGTGCGATCTACGTCGAAAACCTCGTGCTGACCGGCACCGCGGATATCAATGGCTGGGGCAACGAACTGGGCAATGTGATTACCGGCAATGCTGGCGCCAACACGCTTTCGGGCGGCGGCGGACGCGACATCCTGACCGGCGGCGACTTTACTGACACGTTCGTCTGGACAAACATGTCCGATTTCGGTGGGAAGACCGCCAAAACCGCTGATCTCATCACCGACTTCTCGAAAGGTGATTTCGATCTCATCGACCTCTCCGGGGTCGATGCTGTTTCCGCGACAGCGGGCGTCAACGAGGCCTTCAGCTTCATCGGTGCCGTGTCGTTCAGCGGAGTGGCCGGGCAACTGCGCACGGTCCAGTCCGGCACCATGACCTATCTTGCCGGCGACACGAACGGCGACAAGGCCGCCGACTTCATGATCGCGCTCTCCGGCCTCATCAGCCTCGCGTCGAGCGATCTCGTGCTCTAGGTTCGGTTCCCCCATGTCGCGGCTCACCCGGCCGCGAAAAGACGACAAGCAGGCAACCGGACATCGGCCTGGAAGGTCAAAGCAGACGATCGGCTGATAGCAACGACCGGGAAACACGATAGCTGCGCACGACATGTCACCGGGCGCTTTGTCCAGTCGTCCGCCATTGCCTCACCAAACGACCAGATCGACACGAAGGAAGCCGCCTCAAAATCGCCGTCCGAACAGCGGCTGAACTCTCGTCGGAATTGTGCACTGCGGGGCTGAGTTACATCATCTGCCCAGCGCATAAGTATATCGCGAGCACCCGCAGTGATGGGCTGATTTATGGCTACACCGCGTACGCAAAGCGCATCAGGGATTGTCGTCCCGTCAAAGTTAGCCATGCTGCAAAAAATAGCCCGGCCTATTTCTGCGTACAACCGCTGGAGTATCGGAAGGGGACCGGCGGTTCCCACGACTTCCCGGCTCGCACTTGGTCATCGGGTGCTCGAAAGCGGTGGTAGGGAGCAAACCAAAGTGGGCAGAACGAAAGGCGGGTTTCAAGTCGTGCGATTGTCCGGTCAAACGGCAGCTATGATGGCGGCTCTTGTCACCCACTGGTGCCGGTCGCAGGGGCGGCACTCGACGAGATCCGGTCACTCATATCAGCTTTGGTGAACTTCCTGTCTCGGCGGAAGCTGCCGATCATATTGCGCGAAGTGGTGGATCGGCAATGCGCCGCAACTTCGGTCATTGGGATCAGTCGGCAGATTTCCTGAAAGCGAACAAGCGTCAAGCACTGCTCGAACGGCAACAAATGTGGGCAATCCAGAATGTCAGCTGGTAGATGAAGCTTGGGCTGGTAATGCCCTGCCTTCATTAAGAGGAATATCAATCATTCAGATAACGGAGGCTGGGTACTGTCCGGAACCGCAGCCACTGACCGCAAATGGCCTATGCTGGCATCCATTCATGGGACACGAAATCACCCTGTGAATCACCTAGGCATCGGAAACAACTAACTTTCGGCTATGGCACGGAGAAATTGGACAAGAAATGCCTCGCCAGCTCAAACTTTAGTCGGGTGCTCCGATAGCTGGCAAGCTTGCGCCCTAGCATCTTGCAAAAGATACCGCCCCGCTCTTGCGATTTCCATCCTGACAACGATTTTTGACGCGATAACAAGGGCGTACAAGGCAGCAACAGTTACTTACACCTTAGCGGTTTTACACGCATCAATTCTCTTCTATTTTTGCTGCACCTGCGAAAATGGATACGACGCCCCGATGGCTGAAACCGCTGCCGACCACAAAGTGCCAACCTTCCGCGATGTTGCCCGCTGGACCCACCAAGTTCTTGGCCCCGATGCTGGGTTCGTCCGCGTTGCTCTGCTCTACGGCGCGGCGATCTCGTTGTTGTCGCTGGCCACGCCGATCTCGGTCCAGTTGCTGATCAACTCGGTCGCCAATACCGCCTTGCCTGCGCCCCTGATAACGTTGGCAGCGATCCTGTTCACCTTGTTGGCCACCGCAGGCGTGCTCAGCGCATTTCGAGTGCATCTGATGGCCGTATTCGAGCGGCGTTTTTTCGCGCGGCTCGTCGCAGAGATCACACTACGCGCGGTCCACGCCCAAAATCCGTTCTTCGTGGACTCACGGCGAGGTGATCTGTTCAACCGCTTCTTCGACACGGTGGTGGTGCAAAAATCCCTGACCAGCTTGCTGATCGGCGGCTTCACCATCGTACTGCAAAGCTTCGTCGGCCTTGTCGTGACCAGCTTTTACCACCCATTCTTTTTGGCGTTCAATGCCGTGGTCGTGCTGCTGGTTGTGGTGATCTGGTGGGTATGGGCTCACGCCAGCTTGCGCAGCGCTGTCACCAAAAGCCACGCCAAGCACGCGACAGCGCATTGGCTCGATAGCGTCGGCGGATCGAACGGTATCTACAAATCGAGCCGCCACATGGCCTTTGCGATCGACCGGTCCGAAGCGATGACCGCAAGCTACGTCGCATGCCATCGCGCGCATTTCCGTCAGACGTTTGGTCAAACCATCGCACTGCTTCTGCTCTACGCTCTGGCCAGCGCTGGGCTTCTTGCGCTGGGTGGCTGGCTGATCCTGCAGGGAGAATTGTCGATCGGGCAGCTGGTTGCTGCCGAATTGATCCTCTCGGGGGTGTTCTACGGCATCGCGCAACTGGGTACCTATCTCGAAACGTTCTACGATCTGGCCGCCAGCCTCGAAGAACTTTCGCTCTTCTGGGACGTACCGCAAGAGCCAGCTCCCGATGGCAATGCGCCTGCGCTACCCGACGGCGCGATCCGCCTGCGCAATGTGCGCCACGCAGGCAACATGTTCGATTTCTCGCTGGAAAGCGGCCTTCAAGTCGGCGTGATCGCAGCTCCCGGCGTGGAGCGCAGCCTTGTCGCCTTGCTCAAGCGCCTTCAGGTGCCCGAATCTGGCTTTGTCAGCGTTGGCGGGTCGGATCTTGGCACCTTCGACATGTATCGCCTGCGCTCAGATGTGATCGTGCTTGACCGCCCAACCATCATTGAAATGACGATCCGCGAATACCTTGGCCTGAGCGCACCCGGCCGCCCTGAAGAAGTGCTCGCTGCACTCGAACTTGTCGGCCTTGCGCAGCGTATCGGCGACCTTCCCGGCGGATTGGAGGCAACCCTGTCCTCATCGGGCTGGCCATTGTCGGTCGGTGAGACAATGGCGCTCAAACTGGCCGGTGCCATGCTCGCCCGCCCGAGGGTGCTGATGCTCTCGCCGCTGTTCGACATTCTGCCCCCGATCCGTCTCGGCGCCGTTCTGGCGCATCTGCGACCCTATGGGACCACGATCCTGCAATTCACCCAGAGGCCCGAAGGTCTGGCGCGCGATGCGTGGCTGTGGATTGGCAAACACGAACAACGGCGGGCGGATGACCCTGCGGCAATCCTGCAACTGCTGACTGATCGGGAGGAGCGCTGAATCATGGCTGTTTCCTCTAACAGCACGCACCGCAATTTCGGCGCGTTCGCCACGTTGTCGACGTTGCGCGTGCCGCGCTTGACCCGCGTCTTGGGCTGGATGATCGCGGTCGCCGTGCCGGTGATCGTGGTGTTCCTGTTCTTCGTCAACTGGGTACAGACCGCGCCGGGTCGCGGCGAGGTCATCGCCCTGAACCCCGAAGATCGCGTCCAACAAGTGACCGCGCTGGTGCCCGGAAGGGTCGAGCAGTGGTATGTGGCGGATGGCCAATCTGTAAAACGCGGTGATCCGATCGCCCGGATTATCGACAATGATCCGTCACTGCTGACCAGTCTCGCCGCAGAGCGTGCGCAAGTGCTCGCCCAGATAGCAGCTGCCCAACAGGCAATGGCCGTGGCGCGGATCGATGTCGGGCGCTCGGGCGAATTGCTGTCCGAAGGCCTTGCCTCGCGGCGCGATCTGGAAAATGCGCAGATCAAGGTCTCCGACCACGCTGCCAAACTCGCCGAAGCACGCGCCAAACTTAGCAAGGTCGATATCGCGCTGGGTCGGCAATCCGTGCAGCTTGTGCGGGCTCCGCGCGATGGCCGCATCCAGGCGCTGAACACGGCCGCAGGCGGGACCTTGATCAGCGCAGGCGATTGGCTCGCAACGCTTGCCCCCGATCAGGCGCAGCGCGTGGTCGAACTGATGGTCGATGGCCGCGATGTGGCGCTGGTGCGGCGCGGACAGCCGGTGCGACTGCATTTTGAAGGCTGGCCCGCGATCCAGTTCAGCGGCTGGCCTTCGGTGGCTCAGGGCATGTTCGATGGCCGCGTACGTTCGATCGACCATTCGGCGCAAACCTCGGGCCTGTTCCGCGTCCTGGTGGAACCGATGCCCGGCAAACCTGCGTGGCCTGAAGACAGCTTTGTCCTCTTGGGTTCGAAGGTACGCGGCTGGATCCAGATGGAAGCCGTGACAGTTGGCTACGAATTGTGGCGTCAACTGAATGACTTCCCGCTCGAGTTCCCGCAGCCTGTCGATACCGGCCCGCGCAAGGGCACAGCAGCCAAGGCGCTGTTCGACAAGGAGGCAACCAAGACAAAGGCCAAGGCGGAAGGTTACGGCGAGGACGAGAAATGATCCGCCGTCTGGTCGTCACCTTAGCAATGGCCTTGGCGCTGGCACCCGCCGCCCACGCTGCAGAACTTACGTTGGCGCAGGTCCTGCGTTCATCCGCCACCCATGCTCCCCAAATCCTTGAGGCAATGGCGAGGCAGCGGCAAGCCGATGCGCGCGCTCTGTCTACGCAAGGCCAGTTCGATCTGGTGTTCGATGCCGATGCGCAAAGCCGCACGCTGGGCTACTATGGCGGCGCTTTTGCCGACGTGAGGGCAAGCCGCCCGCTGAAGGACAACGGCGGCAGCATCTACACCGGATACCGCCTGTCGAGCGGCAGCTTTCCCCCCTACGAAGGGAAATCGCTCACCAATCAACTGGGCGAAGTCCGTGTCGGCGCCGTGTTCTCGCTTCTGCGCGACCGTCTGATCGACGAACGCCGTGGACGGCGGGAATTGTCCGAAGCCGATATCGGTCTGGCAGCGCTCGACCGCGACATGGTCGCCATCGGCGTGCAGCGCCGTGCGATCGAGGCCTATCAGCAATGGGTTGCCGCAGGTCAGCGCGTGGCAACATTGCGCGAATTGTTCGATCTGGCGCAGCAGCGGCAGGCATCGATCGATCGGCAGATCGATCTCGGCGCTAGGCCCGCCATTCTCAGCGTGGAAAACCGTCAGAACATCGTGCGACGTCAGGCCTTGCTGGTGCGGGCCGAACAGGATCTGACCTTGTTCGCCAATGCGCTCTCGCTGTTTTATCGCGATGATCTGGGCCGGACCATCGTACCCGCTCCGTCACGCTTGCCCGCGCGAATGCCCCACGGCGTTGAACCGCGATTGTTGGATCGCCAGCAAGCCATGTCGGGTCGCCCCGATATTCAGGCTCTGCTGGCACGGATCGACCAGAATGCCATCCGTGTGGAGTTGGCCGAAAACGAGCTGCGCCCCCGGCTCGATCTGCGCGCCGAAGCTTCGCAAGATCTTGGCCCCGGCTCGCCCCTGCGTACCCAGCCAGAAGCGCTGTTTGGCCTGCGCTTTTCACTTCCGCTGGAGCAGCGCGCCGCGCGAGGCCGGATTGCTGAAGTGGCCGCCGAACAGGACGCGCTCGAGATCCGCTTGCGCTTTCTGGAAGAGCAGGTTGGCGTGGAAATCGCCAATCTGCGCACGCAGATGGACGGTGCCGGGCGCCTTGCCGCGCTGGCGACGGACGAGGCCGCCCTTGCTCGCCGCATGGCCGAAGCCGAACGCCGCCGGTATGCCTTGGGGGCCAGTGATTTCCTTCTCGTCAACTTGCGCGAAGAGGCGCTTGCCGATGCCACCATCCGCGAGATCGACGCGATCTATCGTAGCGCTGCTGCCCGCGCCGAATTGGTTGCGGCAATGGCCGACCGCGTTCAATTGGGACTTTAGTTATTGAACTGGGGTGCGCGTCATCATTCCGCTGAATGAACGACGGCTTTAAGGCAAGCCGTCTGGCAATTTCTACAAGTGCTACCAAGGCGTCCAATGCAGTCGCGCGGGCAAGACCGCGAACGTCGGCTTCCGTCGGAAGTTGCCAATCGGCACCTGCTGCAGGAACGACAGCAAAGTCCCAGACCGCGTCGATCCGAGGCCGCCCTTTCGATATGAATGGACGGCAGGGTTCGATCAGATGACCCGGGGGGGCCGGAACGGCGGGAATTGCGGCGGGAGACGCGTCGGCATTGTGCTTCGATTCCGAGAGTCCTGACCTTGGGGCTATTCAGACCGAACCCATTCCTGATGCAACTTTTTCACAGCTGAACGCAAGGGAGCCTGAGCATAGCTGCGATGAAAGCCGATCAACACGCGGAAGGCGAGCGGCACGACTTCTTCGACAGTCTTCCGCTTCTTGACGGGCACGCCAGCGGTTCCAAAGAGAAGTTGCGTGGTAACAGCGTTGCCAACGGTCTTTGGCGCAACCATCAAGCATGACCCTGTTCGCCCCTGATAGTCGCACATCAGCAACTGGTTCGGGCTTCTGCCTTCCACGTGCCAAGCCGCAAAAGCGGTGCATGAGCCTGCGGCCAGATCCTCGACCTGCTGGTCAGTGGAAGGCTTTGCGACAAGCCATTTCAGGAAAAAGCGTTCGATCCTGAACAAGCGATTGGTGTAGAATGCAATCACGAACTGAGCGTGGGACAGGTTTTCAGCAATATCGACGGCGTAGCAATCAGTATAGCACCTTTGCCCTCATAAAGGGCCAACAGCGAGTTCTCAGGCAAAGGTAGCAGCTTCGGGGGGGGCATTCAGTGCCCTTGGGAAGTGACGATCGCCGGCCTTCACGTCGCTAGGGGAGTGCCGGCACCGTCGCCGTGACGCATAATCTTACAAAGCAGCCCCGCGAAAGCCGCACAAATCGATGTGTGGGTTGCGGACCGAACGAAGGCCGCCAGAGAGCAGCGCGCACCTAGCCCGATAACAAGACGAATAACATCCGATCCGCAGGTTTCGCGTAGATATGCCAGTTGGTCGGGGACCCGAGATCGCCGGTAATGCCGGCGTCGCCGTTGGCGTCAGGCTGATGCCGCATCTGCATGTCCCACGCCGTTCGCGGGTCCGCCGTGGGTGGCTCGAGGTTCAACGGATGCGGCGGAGGTATCGGTAATCTCCTTCCCAGTCGTGCAGCTCCCCGCGAGCATGCCGTTCAGCGATGCTCCGTTCATGCCAAGTTCGGCCATCAAACCGTCGATCAGAGGGCCGCCTACCCGGTAGCGCATAGCCGCCGACACCGCTGCATCGGCGAGGTTGCCTTGGACGGTACCCGCATTCGCATCGCCACCCGACACGGCGCCATGGAGGCCTCGGGCATCGAGAATGCTAATTCTGTCGATGTTTTCCATGGGCTTGGCGGCCGCCGCGATAATTGCAGGGAGCGCGTCGAGTATCGCCTTTCGGATCAAGAGCGCCGTCTGCGCTTCACTCAGGATGTTGGTCGCTTCGTTCAGGGAGGCTTGCCCTGCAGCATCGACTCTAAACGCAGCCTCGCGACCTTGGGCGCGGGACTTCTCGGCGTCGGCCTCGGCCGTCGCTTCGGTGCGCAACGCGATGGCGCGCGCCTCAGCGGCTTCTTTCTCGGCAGTGGCGGCGACGGTAATCTGAACCGCTTGCTCCTGCGCGCGCTGAGTTGCGGCGATGACCGCGACATTCTTGTTGCGGTTCGCGATCTCGGTCGCCTTGGCTGTGGCGACGCTTTCTTCGGCACGGACCGCGAGCGCGCGGGCCTCGTTGGCGGCCGCTGTCGCGGTCGATTCCTCCTCGGATTTTTGCGCGGTCTGCACCGCAGTTGTGATCCGCGCGATTTCGATGGTGCGGTCGCGTTCTATCGTCGCAGTCTGGATCGCCCCGTCGCGTGCGATCGACGCGGTTTGGATGACCTTGTCAGCCTCGGTCTGCGCGACCGTCTGTGCCTGCTCGGCGGTGATCCGCGCGATCTCGGCCAACCGGGTCTGTTCTGCCTCGGCGGTGGCAATTGCCGTCGCCTGCTCGGCGCGGCGGGCAGACAGTGTCTGTTCCTGGGTCAGCCGTGCCTGTTCGGCGGCCTGCGCGATCTCAAGCGACTGGTTATTCGCCTCAAGATTGCGTTGCTCAATCTCGACCCGGTTGGTCGCGACGATGTCGTTGCGGATCTTCTTGCGCTCCTCGATCGTACGGGTGAGCACTGTCAGCCCTTCCGCGTCGAAAGCGTTGTTCTCGTTAAAATGCTCAAACGCCGTCTGGTCGAAATGAGTGATGCTGACCGATTCCAGCTGGAAGCCATTCATATCCAGATCGGTCATCAGCGCCTCCTGCACCTTTTGGATAAAGTCGGCGCGGTTGGCGTGGAGGTGCTCCATCGTCATCGTCGCGGCAACCGATCGCAGCGCGGAAACCAGCTTGCCATCGAGCAATGACTTCACCGCATCCGGGCTGTTGACGGAATTGCCCAGTGTCTGTGCCGCTGCCGCGATCGACTCCGCGTCGGGCTTCACCTTAATATGGAACAGTCCCACAACGTCGACCCGCAGTTTGTCGAGCGTGATCAACGCGTCCTTATTCAGACGCGATACCTCCAGCTTTACGGTTGTGAGGCGGACTTGCATCAGTTCGTGGAGGACGGGAATGACCATGATGCCTCCGTTGAGCACCACCTTCTCGCCACCGAAGCCGGTGCGGATGAGTGCTACATCCTTGGTCGCACGACGATAGAGACGGGTCAGAATGATCCCGATCACGACCAGCGCGAGTACGACGATCCCGGCATAGATCAGGATATTGATAAGTGATGCAGGCACAGTGGGAACTCCCGGTTCGTCGTTGGTGCAGACAGGCTATTCAGATGGACCGCAGCAGTGGATCCGTGTCGGGCAGCGCGTAAAACAGCTTGCCGTCACGTCGGACTGTCAACACGCTTTGGCCCTGTTCGATGGCGTCCGTATCATTATGCGGCTCGACCATGATGAAATGTGCCTGACCGTGCTGGTCGACAACCTTGGCGCGGGCGGGGGCTCCGCGCCGGGCGGTGCCTTCCAGGATCGTGCCGTGCCGCCGGAGAAGCTCGTCAGTCGAGATTACAGTCGTCTCGAGGCCAGGCATGATCCGCGCAAGCCCGTTCGCGACGAGCGTATTGAGCGACCCGCCGACGATGAGCGCGCCAGCTACAGCGAGGACCAAAGTCAACGGGCCTCCTGTGAGCGAGGTGGCAATTTGCTGAATGCCAATGCCTGCAATGGTAAAGCAGCCGAGCAGCGAGGTAAGCCAGATCAGGATCGGCAATTCCCCGCCAAGCCCGAGCCAGTCGAGCAAGCCCCAGTGCCCTTCGATATCACCCTCAGCGTCGAGATCGAAATGTCCGAGACCCAATCCGACTGCTTCAATCAGTCCGATCCCGATCATCACAACGAACGTGATCGCAAAGGGCAGATAGGCATGGGTAAGCAACAGTGCGAACATGATTTAGCGAGTAACATGCGGTTGGTGCGGTGTCAGGCAAAACCGATGGATGATATTTGAGCGATCGACCGGATCCAGTGGGCGAAAGCGCGGGGCAGCTAACCGTCGGAGCGTGCCCCCCGGATGGGACTTCAGTCCCGATGACCACTTTTCGTATGCTGCCTTGCAGGTCCCGTCGGTTAAAAACCTGGAATTGGAATGAAAGGCAGCATTGATGACCCGAGCCTGCCGATCGCACCGCAGCTTGGTCGGCGTCAGCGGTCGGTGCCGGAAACGCGCTCCCAGTTCAACCCGAACCGCCCCAGATACTTGCGCAACCGGTCCGCGTCGTTGGTGCTTGCGCGCTTTCCACGCGATACGGAAAACAGGCGACGACCCGCATCGGAAAGAGAGCGGCTGGATGCGCACGTTTCAACGGTGAAGCTTAACTGCACGCGGTCGAACGGATCGATGTGCGACAAAGCTTCGGCATCCAGGAGGGCTTCCAGCCCGTCTCCTGCCCGGGAGGCACCTTTCCATGCCCGCCGCAATCGCGCGACTTCAGTAGCGACACCATCCGTGTCGATTCGGCCCTTGGGCGAGAAGGTCGCCATGCGGGTTACGCTTGCTGCAAGGTCGCGGAAGTTGCCCGGCCAGTGCGCGTCGGCCGACATGGCAAAGGCGAGGTAGCGGTCGCGGGCTTCCTTGTTGAAGGTGACCCGTTCACCTTCGCGCTCGGCGTGTCGGTCTAGTTCGTAGTCGAGGTTGGGGGCGATATCCTCGCGGCGGGCGACAAGTCCGGGTAGTTCGAAGGTCCAGAGGTTCAATCGGGCGTAAAGATCTTCGCGGAATGTGCCGTCAGCCACGCACTTGGCCAGATCGCGATTGGTGCCGGCGATCAGCTGGAAGTCGCTGCCCGCTTCTTTGTCGGCACCTACGGGTAGGAAGCGCTTGTCCTCGATCGCGCGCAGGATCATCGCCTGTTCGTCCAAGCCCAGTTCGCCGATCTCGTCGAGGAACAGCATCCCGCCATCGGCCGTGCGCAACAGGCCGGGCCGATCTGCTGCCGCGCCGGTGAATGCGCCTTTCCTGTGGCCGAACAGGGCGGACATCGCGCTGTCGCCGCGCAAGGTGGCGCAGTTCACTTCCACGAACTGGCCGCTGACCTGCCGCTTCAGTTTCTTCAGCTCGAAGATGCGCCGGGCAAGCTGGCTCTTGCCCGCGCCAGTCGGCCCCATCAGCAGGATCGGCGCGCGGGTGCGGCTGGCGACCTGCTCGATCTCGTCGATCATGACGTTGAACGCGGCGTTGCGCGTTTCGATGCCGGACTTGAGGAACGAGGTACTTTCCGCAGCCTCGCTGGCGAAGCGCGTGGCGATGCTGTCGTAGCGCGACAGGTCGAGGTCGATGACACTCCACGTCCCCGCCGCATCGGGGGCCCCGCGCTTCGGCTGGGTCTGGAGCAGGCGGCCCGGCAGGTAATGCGCTTCGGTCAGCAAAAACAGGCAGATCTGCGCGACGTGGGTGCCGGTGGTGATATGGATCAGGTAGTCTTCAACATCCGGGTCGAGCGGCTGCGCACGCGCGAAGTCGAGCAGCTTGCCGTAGACCTCCTCGAAATCCCAAGCGTCAGCGAAGTCGATCACGTGCCGTTCGACCAGGGTTTCGGGAGAAACCGAGGCGATGTCTTCGCTGACATATTCGGCGAGGCGACTGTGCGCCGAGCCGTGGATCATGATGAAGCGGTCAACCCGCAAATCCTCGTGCATGCACAGCCCCACCGATGGCCGCCACTTCATCCAGCGCGATGGCCCGAACTTCGAGGCATCGAGCGTGGAGCCGAGGAAGCTGATGACTGTCGTGGGCTTCATGCGCTGAGTTTATATCATCTTATACTGCAGGATACAAATCCGCAGTCGACTGGCAGGTCTGGATCATCAGGCAGTCATCAACGGCGCACCGAAAATGGCTGAAAACCGCCGTTTGTACCCGGCGGCGCACATCGTACCCGTCATTTGGCACGCCCCCTGCAATAGGATTCTCGTCGGGTCGGTCGAACAGCCCGGCATAGGCGGAACCGAGGGGCGGTCGGAATGGGCCGACTGCCCCAGAGGTTCACAACAGGGTGTGTTTCAGGTGTGCCAGAGCGGCGCCCCTTTGGCCGGCTCAGGAGCCGGAGGCCGCTGGTTCAAGTCCAGCCACCCTGACCAGTTTTTGGGGCCAGCCTTGTCTGGCCTGACATTGAAGGAGTTGGACGATGGCCAACAAGAGTCTTTTCGCTTCGGCGCTTTCGCGGTTCCTGCCGCCCGTCGACACAGTCAACCAGGCGGGCGGGGCTGCCTATACCTACGGGCCTGAAGCCAAGCTGGCCCAGCTAGCCGCAACCGGCACGCTGGCTGACGGCTTCTATTTGAAAGCCGAGACCCAGCTTGCCGACGTGGTGCTGGCGGCCAAGGACGTCGATCCCGAATGGGTCGCCAAGTGTGCGGTCTATTCGCGGCGGTCCGGCGCCATGAAGGATATGCCGGCCTTGCTGGCAGCCTATCTGACGATGGCCGATCCAGATCTGTCGGTGCGCGTGTTCAAGCGCGTGATCGACAATGGCCGCATGCTGCGCACCTTCGTGCAGATCATGCGTTCGGGTCAGGTCGGGCGAGCATCGCTCGGCTCGCGACCAAAGCGGCTGGTGCGCGAATGGCTGGAGCAGGCGTCGATGGCCCAGCTGATGCAGGCTGCGACCGGCAACGATCCGAGCCTGGCGGACATCGTGAAGATGGTCCATCCGGCACCGGCCTCGGCCGAGCGGCGCGCGTTCTACGGCTGGCTGATCGGCAAGCCCTATGATGTCGCGGCGCTGCCTGCGGAAATCGCGGCGATCGAGGCCTGGAAGCGTTCGCCGACAAGCGAATTGCCCGCGGTGCCGTTCGAATGGCTGACCGCTTTCCCGCTCTCTCCCGAGCAGTGGGGTGCGCTGGCTGGCCGCATGGGTTGGCAGGCGCTGCGGATGAACCTGAACACGCTGGCGCGCCACGGTGCGTTCGGGGTGGCAGGGGTCACCGAAGCGGTTACGGCGCGGCTGTCCGATCCGGCTTCCATAGCGCGGGTGAAGCCGATGCCCTATCAGCTGATGGTGGCATTGGATCAGGTGGGAGATGGTGTGCCGCTGGCAGTGCAGGCAGCGCTCGAAAGCGCGCTGGAAGCATCGCTTGCCGGGGTGCCGAAGCTTGCAGGGCAGGTTGTGGTCTGCCCCGACGTCTCGGGTTCGATGAGTTCGCCAGCGACGGGTTACCGCAAGGGCGCCACGTCGAAGGTGCGTTGCATCGATATCGCCGCGCTGGTCGCCGCCGCTGTGCTACGCCAGAACCGCGATGCCCGGGTGATCCCGTTCGAGGTGGACGTGGTCAAACTGAAGCTCGATCCCCATGCCCGCGTTGCCGTGAATGCGGCAAAGCTGGCCGGGGTGGGTGGCGGCGGGACCAATGTCTCGGCACCGCTCGCGCTGCTCAACAAGGAGCGGGCGCGGGTGGATACGGTGGTGATCGTCTCGGACAATGAATCCTGGGTTGATCGATCCCGGCACGGGGCTACGGCGACGATGAACGAGTGGAACAAGCTGAAGGCCCGAAACCCGGGTGCGAAGCTGATCTGCATCGACATCCAGCCTTATGGCTCCACGCAGGCAAAGGACCGGGCAGATATCATGAATGTCGGTGGTTTCACCGACGCGGTGTTCGACGCAATGGCGCGCTTTGCCTCCGGGCAGTCGCGCGATTGGGTCGAGATCGTTCGGAATACGGAGGTTTGAATAACAGGGTCACGGCGAATGCCGGAAGGACTACATTGATAATGTCGGTGTCGCGGGTTCGAGTCCCGCCTGCCTTTCGGGGCAGTAGCTCAGTCGGATAGAGCACGAACGTCTTTCCAATCCTTGTCGCCGTGACCCTTCACCAGTTTTCAGGATTTGCCGTGGCGAATGCCGGTGGGACTACACCTCCACCAGCGCAAGGTCCGACGAGTAAAGCGCCTTTTGGTCAGCGATGGCCAGAAGGAGATGCGGGTTCGAATCCCGCCACAGGAATGTAGCTTAAGGACCGCGTCTCACCACCTCTCGTCGCCACGGCAACCCACATTCACGGCGAATGCCGGGCAAGGACTACATCCTGTCACGATGCAGGCGCGGGTTCGAATCCCGCCGGGTCCACCACGCTGCGGGCCTGTAGCTTAGCGGACAGAGCGGCGCCCCCTTGGGGCAATGTCTTTCCCAACCCTCGTCGCCGTGAACCCAATTGAACGCTGGCGAATGCCGGCGGGACTACATGGGTAGAGCACCCGTCCTTGTGGCGGGAGGTCGGTGGTCCGAATCCACCCCCGGAGCGATCCGGAGTAGCTCAGCAAAAACGTCTCGCCACACTTCGTCGCCAGCACCAAGGTAATATGC
>DAICYJ010000098.1 GCA_027311705.1 Novosphingobium sp.
GCCGGGGAAATGGCCCTGGAAGAACTGCTCGTTCATCGACACCGCCTTGATGGCGTGGATGCGCTCGTTCACCACCAGCTCGACCACGCGGTCGACCAGCAGCATCGGATAGCGATGCGGCAGTGCCGCCATCACCTTGACGATGTCGTACTGGAGCGGTGCCGCCGGCGCCGCTCCATCCTGTTCTTCGGGCATTATCGCTTACCGGCCTTCGGGCTGCTTGCCCTGCGGCGCGGGAGCGGCGGCCGCACCCTGCTGCTGCGCAGCCTGATCGCGCTGGGCACGCGGCACCCAGCCAGCTGGCGGCACAAGCTGCGCCGAAGGCACCAGCGTGTTGATTTCGGCCAGGATATCGGCGGTCACGTCATAAGCCTTGTCGCGGAAGATCGTGGCATCCGGGCGCAGCAACAGCGAGATCTTCTTCTTCGTCGTCGCCTGCGTCACAGCCTTGCCGATCTGGTCGGTGATCTGCTCTTCGACATAGGCTTCCGAAAGATTCACCGGCGCGATGATGCGGTTGATTTCTTCCTGACCGGCCTGCTGGATCTGCTGGATCTGGCGATACTGTGTTTCCAGCGCGGTCGTGTTCGGCGTGGCCGCCTTGCGGTCGGCATCGAACTTGTCGATCAGCGGCTTCAGCTGCGCCTGGATCGCGGTGGCGCGGGTCTGCGCCTGATCCAGCTGCGGCTTGAAGTAAGTCTGGCGCTGCGTGACGGCACCGCGATAGGCGTTCGACTGGCCGACAACCGCCGCGAGGTCCGCGGTGGCGATGCCGGGAACGATCGGGCCGCTCGATGCAGCGGCCTTTTGCGCCATCGCCTGCGGCGACACGGAAATCATGAGGCCCGCGATGAGGGCCGAAGCAAGACGGAGTTTCATCAGAACTGGGTTCCTACGTTGAAAGTGAAGGACTTGGGGTCGTCGCCTTCGACCTTGGTAAGATTTTTGGCGAAATCGATGCGGAACGGCCCGAAGGGCGAGTTCCAGTTGACGCCGATGCCGATCGAGACACGTGGTTTCGGGCTGTCGCCCAAAAACACTTCGTCGAACTTCTGGCCGACCTTGTTCGCCGTGCCGGTCGAATCCGTCGTGGAGGTCGTAAGGCGCTGAGTGATATTGTCGATGTAGAGAAGCGTCGTGCCGGAAGTGGCAGGCTTGGTAATACTGAATACGGCACCGGCATCCATAAAGATCGAAGGCCGCAGTCCCAGCTCGCGCGCGCCCGAACCCAGCGGAATTTCCAGCTCGGCATGGCCAAGATAGTAGTACTTGCCGCCCAGCGCATCATCGGTAAAGTTGTCGCGATTGGTACCAAGCACGCCGCCGGCCCCGGTATCTGTGTTGAAATCGGAATAATACTTGCGCAGGATGCGCGGCCCCACGCCACGGATGTCGAAGCCGCGGATCTGCGGCTCGCCCAGGAAGAACCGGTCGGTCAGGCGGATGTCGTCGATCGATGGATCGTTGGTGCGGCTGCCCAGCGCCTTGATCGCCCCACCTTCACCGCGCAGCGAGAAGATGAAGCCCTTGCCGACGGGGAAATAGCGCGCCGCGTTCAGGCTGATGCGCGCATATTTCACCGACCCGCCCAGCCCGGCAAAGTCCACGCCCAGTACCGCAGTCGTGCCCTTGGTGGGGCGAATGCGGTTGTCGAGCGTATCATAAACCAGCGACGCGCCGATGATCGAGCTGGTCCGCTTGCCGATGGCGTCGCACAGGTAGCGGCCGGCCAGGAAGATCGAACACCGCTGCACGCCATTGGCATCCGGCAGGTAATACGTGCCTTCGTCCAGCGTCACGTCGTCGAAGTTCAGCGTATAGCGGCCGACCAGCGACATGTATTCGGTCAACGGCACACCGGCACGGATCTGGAAGCCGGTGGTCGCCTGCTTGTAGGTGGTGTTGCGGCTGCTGTTGAAGTAGTTGAAGCTGTTGTAATCGCGGCGATAGACATCGACGCCCATCGAGATGTTCTTGTCGAACAGGTACGGCTCGGTAAAGCTCACCTGCACCGATCGCGAATAGCGCGAATAATCGCCCGAAAGCCCGATCGTCTGGCCGCGCCCGCGGAAGTTGTTCTGCTGGATCGAAGCCTGGAAGATGAAGCTTTCAAGGCTGGAGAAACCGGCCGAAAGCTGCAGCTGCCCGGTCGGCTTTTCCTCGACATTGGCTTCCAGGATGATGCGGTCCGCGGCAGAGCCGGGCTTCTGCTCCACCTCGAACTTTTCCAGGAAGTACCCCAGCGACTTGATGCGGTTCGACGAACGCTTGATCTGGAACGAATTGAACGCATCGCCTTCCGCCAGGCGGAATTCGCGGCGGATCACCTTGTCCTGCGTCAGCGTGTTGCCGTTCACGTCCACCCGCTCGACATAGACGCGCGGCGCGTCCGCGATGCGGAAGGTGACTGACATCGTCAGGTCTTCCTTGCTGCGCGTGAAATCAGGCCGCACGTCGGCAAAGGCATAGCCAAAGCTGCCCGCCGTCTCGGTCAACGAATCGACCGTGTCTTCCACGGTCTTGGCGTTGTACCATTCGCCCTTGGTCAGTGGCAGCTTCTTGGCCAGCGTCTCGCCGTCGAAATCGCGCAGCTGGCTGTCCACCTTCACATCGCCGAACTTGTAGCGCTGGCCCTCTTCCACCACGTAAGTGATGATGAAGTCGCGCTTGTCGGGCGTCAGTTCGGCCACGGCCGAAACCACGCGGAAATCGGCATAGCCTTTGGTCAGGTAATACTGGCGCAGCTTCTGCTGGTCGAAGGCCAGCCGGTCTGGATCATAGCTGGTGCCGCTGGAAAACAGGCGGAAGAACCGTGCCTGCTTGGTCACCATCTCGCCGCGCAGTTCGCTGTCCGAAAACTGCTGGTTGCCGATGATATTGATCTGGCGGACCTTGGACTTGGGCCCTTCGGAAATCTCGAACACGATGTCGACGCGGTTCTGGTCGAGCATCACCATCTTGGGCTCGACCGAGGCGGCGAACCGGCCCTGCCGCTTGTACAGCTCGATGATGCGCGCCACGTCGGCGCGCACCTTGGAACGGGTGAAGATCTGCCGCGCCGCCAGCTTGATTTCCGGCAGAATCTTGTCTTCCTTCAGGCGCTTGTTGCCTTCCAGGATGATGCGGTTGACGACCGGGTTTTCCTTGACCTGAATGGTCACCGCGCCAGCATCGTTGCGCACCTGCACGTCGGCGAACAGCTCGGTCGCGTAAAGGTCCTTCAGCACCTGATCGGCGGCGGCCTGGCTATAACGGTCGCCCGTGCGCAGGCGGATGTACGAAAGGATGGTATCGGATTCGAGGCGCTGCGAGCCTTCCACCGTAATCGAGCGCACCACTTCCATCGGGGCGGCGGCATCGGTGATCGGGGCGGCAACCGGCGCAACCGCTGCGGGTGCGGGCGCATCCATCGGGATCGGCACGGCCTTGCCCGGCTTGGGCTTGGACTGGGCCATTGCGGAAACGGGCAGGCCGGCCAGCGCGGTCGAGGCCAGCAGCATAACTGCCACCGCCGACACCCGCTGCATCGCGGTTTCGGTCCGGCCCGAGTTCGTTGCAATCATCACCAAGCGCCATCCCGTCTGTTCGTGCGGCCTTCCCGTGGCTTGCCCCCGCAGGGATCATGCACCACGAAACGGTTCGCAGCCCTTGCCCGATGCGCGCCCGCCAATCAAGCAAGCACGCGGCCAAGCCCTGCAATCACCCCGCAAATTGTGGAAAATCCGGTCCCCGGCACCGGTAATGTGAAACTAGGCGCCCCCGGCCTCTAACGCACCAAAGAAGCTTATCCTCCGAACACCTTGAGCGAAGCCACATCGTTGAACGTCACGAACAGCATCAGACCCACCACCAGCGCAAGCCCGGTGCGGAAGGCCCATTCCTGCCCGCGCTGGCTCACCGGTTTGCGGCGCACTGCCTCGGCGGCGTAGAATGCCAGATGCCCGCCGTCGAGCACCGGAATTGGCAATAGGTTGATGAACCCCAAGTTAATCGAGATCAGCGCCACGAACCAGGCGTAGTTCTGCCAGCCTGAAACCAGCTGTTCGCCGGAATACTTGGCGATCTTGATCGGCCCGCCCAGTTCTTTCACCTCGCGCTGGCCGGTCAGGATCTGGCCGATTCCGGTGATCATCATGCCCATGATGTCGCGCGTTTGCACCACGGCATCGCCCACGGCCTCCAACGGCCCCACTTGCACCTTTTCAAAGGTGGCTGGCCCGATCCCGAGGTATCCGATCTTTTGCGTATTGCCGAACCGGTCGCTCATTTCCTTGGCCTGCGCCACCACCGGTACCGCCAATTGCTGGCCGCCGCGATCGATCACCATGTCGACGGCTTCACCGGGATGCTGCGACACCGTCATCCGCACGTCGAGGAAACTGTCGACCGCGCTGCCGCGCAAGGTCACGATGCGGTCGCCCAGTTTCAGTCCGGCCTTTTCGGCCACCGATCCGGCTTGGATCATGCCGATCACCGGCGGCACCACCACTTTGCCATAGGCCAGCGTGAATCCCGCCAGAATCAGCACAGCCAGCAACAGGTTCGTCACCGGCCCCGCCAGCACGATCAGCGCGCGCTGCCACACCGGCTTGGCCTGAAATGTCTTTTCACGTTCTTCAGCCGGCAGCGCCAGCCACGCGGGATCGGGCTTGCTCGCGGGGTTCATGTCGCCCGCGAACTGCACATATCCGCCCAGCGGCAGCGCCGAAAGCTTCCACCGCGTGCCGCGCTTGTCGGTCCACCCGGCCAGTTCCTTGCCGAACCCGATCGAGAAACTGTCGGCCTTCACGCCGAACCAGCGCCCGACGATATAGTGGCCGAACTCATGGATGAAAACCAGCGGGCCCAGCACCAGCACGAAGGCCAGCACGGTAATCAGCAGGCCGGGGCTTTGCAGTACCGGGGTCAACGGGCAGGCTCCATCGTTTCGCGCGCCCGGATGCGCGCTTCCTTGTCCACCGCCATCACGTCGTCGAGCGACTGGGGCGGCGGCGGCAGGTTGCGCGCGAGCACGTCCTCGGCACATTGCACGATTCTGGTGAACGCGATCTGACCGGAAAGAAAAGCAGCCACCGCCACTTCGTTCGCCGCATTCAGCACGGCCGGGGCCGCCCCACCGCCCATCACCGCCTCACGCGCCACGCGCGTGGCGGGAAAACGCTGTTCGTCGGGCTTGCGAAACGTCAGTTCGCCGATCTCCGCCAGATCGAGCCGCGCGCAAGGCGTGTCCATTCTTGCGGGCCACGCCAGCGCCGAAGCGATCGGAACGCGCATGTCCGAAGGGCCAAGCTGCGCCAGTGTCGAACCGTCACGGTACTCGACCATTGAATGCACGATCGACTGCGGGTGGATCAGAATGCGCAACTTGTCGACGCCCACCGGAAACAGGTGGAACGCCTCGATGAATTCCAGCCCCTTGTTCATCATCGTGGCGGAATCCACGCTGATTTTCGCGCCCATCGACCAGTTGGGATGCTTCACCGCTTCGGCCGGGGTCGCCCCGGCCATCCGCTCATAGGCCCAGTCGCGGAACGGCCCGCCGCTTGCGGTCAGCGTGATCGTGCGGACATGCGCGGGATCGTTGCCCTGCAGGCACTGGAAGATGGCGTTGTGTTCGGAATCGACCGGCAGCAGCGTCGCGCCGTGCCGCGCCACGGCGGCGGTCATCACGTCGCCTGCCGAAACCAGCGCTTCCTTGTTGGCCAGCGCAATCACTTTGCCCTGCTCGATCGCCGCCATCGTCGGGGCCAGTCCTGCACAACCAACAATCGCCGCAACGGTGATGTCGGCCCCGCGTGACGCCGCTTCGACGAGGGCTGCCTGCCCGCCCGCTGCTTCCGACTGCGACCCGGAGAGCTCAAGGCGCAGATCGGGCAGGCAACCCTCATCTGCTATAACGGCCAACTCCGCCGAAAATTCTCGTGCCAGTGCGGCTAATTCTTTTACCTGGCAATTTGCGGTCAGCGCTACCACGCGGAATTGGTCACGATTGCGGCGCACGAGGTCCAGCGTCGAGGCCCCGATCGAGCCTGTCGCACCAAGAATCGAGATCGATCGCACCACGCTCATGCTGCTCCGCCAAAGGCCGCCCATGCGGTGCCAGCTATGATCGCCACCGGCAGCAATCCGTCAACCCGGTCGAACACGCCGCCATGCCCCGGGATCAGGCGCGAGCTGTCTTTCACGCCCGCCTTGCGCTTCAGCCAGCTTTCGTAAAAGTCGCCTGCCTGCGCCACAATCGCCAGTCCCGCGCCAACCAGCGCGGCAAATCCGACGTTGGTGATTTGCAGCGCTTCGGCCACGCTTGGCCCAGTCGGCCCGATGCCGGAAATCAGATAACCGCCGGTCAACGCGAACAAACCCGTCCACACACCCGCCGCCGCCATGCCGCCAGCCAGCCCCGCCCATGTTTTGGACGGGCTGATCGACGGCGCAATCTTCGGTCCGCCGATCGCCCGTCCGGTAAAATAGGCTCCGGTATCGGTGCAGATCACCAACCCCAC
>DAICYJ010000211.1 GCA_027311705.1 Novosphingobium sp.
AAAAAAAGATTCAGACTGTTCGCGATACGAATTTGACGTATCAATTGTTTGAACTTCAACAGCCGTGAATTCTACCATTTCACCGGCTTCGTTTAAGCGTGCTAAAATGTAATCAATAAAGAATCCGCCGACGTCGTCTACATCGTTCGGCATTTTAGGCTGAGGAATCGAAAGTTCGCTACCCCAATATTTGCCAAATACAGCAACCTCATTACCAGATAGAGCGCCAACTGATTTGAGACGGGCGATCTCTGCAGACTTAGTTAGCCGAACACCTTCTCCAAAAGCTTGGGTCGCAATATCTCCAAGAATTGAATGGTGATCGTCATACAAACGGTTGGGGCAAATAATAACTGGGCCGCCGCCCGTCTGCTCCAACGAGCAAGCACCGTGGCGTGGTTTGATGCAAACACTATCGACGAACGGGCAGCGAAGTTCTCGGGCGCAAGCCTGACCTTCGGGATCAAGAGGCTTGTAGCCAAAAAATTCAACTACTCTCGCAGCCAATAGCCCAGTCCTCAATCGCTCGCTTTGTAAGAAAACCCCAGCCTTAGCCCGGCACGCTCGCCTGTGCTTCGGCGCCATCGCCTTGCGGGGCGGCGAGGATGTCCTTGACTGCGCCGCCCTTGGCGACGGTCTTGGTGGCGGGGTCGCCCACGGTGCTGCGGATGCCGGTGGCGGAGGCGCCGGCCTTGCCCAGGGCGTCGGTTTCCACGGCGCTGCGCGGGGCGGGGCCGCCGAACAGGGCGTCCAATGCCTGCTTGCTCGAATCGACGTCTTGCGGGCGCGGGGCGCCGGGGTTGGGCGGGGTCAGCGCGAAATCGGGCGGCACCATCAGCGGGGCCTGCCGCGTCACCGCGAATTCATCGGGCCGCGCGCGGTTGAACATCGAGCCGCCGGCTCCGCAGGCGGAAAGCAGTCCGGCCGAAACGGCGAGCAGGCACATGGTGGCGGACTTACGCATCAATTCGTCTCCGTGGCGTTCGTGTCGCCATTGTTGGCCGGCTTTTCGCGCGAAAGCAGCGACCGGGCAAGCAGTATCAGCACGCCGATGGTGATCGCCGCATCGGCAATGTTGAAGATCAGGAACGGCCGCCATTCGCCGATGTGCAGATCGGCATAATCGATCACATAGCCGAAGGTCATGCGGTCCCAGATGTTGCCCAGCGCGCCGCCCAGCACCAGCGCAAGGCCCAGCACATCGGCCCGCGTCTTTTCGCGCAGCATCCACACCGCCACGCCCAGCGCAATCGCGCTCGTCACCGCGATCAGGCCCAGCCGCATCTCGTTCGATGTGGCGGTGAACATGCCCAGCGAAACGCCGTAGTTTTCGGTCCACCGCAGCGCGAAGAACGGCAGCAGATCGATCGAGCCGATCTCCTGCAACTTCAGGGGCTTGACCATCAACCACTTCACCGTTTGGTCGATGGTGAACACCAGCAGCGCCAGCGCGAAACCCTGCACGCGCACGTGTTTGATGCTGGCGATCATGCCACGGCCCCCACCACATCCTCGCACCGCGCGCACAGATCGCCGTCTTCCGCCACTTCGGGCAGGCAGCGCCAGCAACGGCCGCATTTGTGATCGGTGGTGCGGGTAACAGTCACGCTATCGCCCTGCCCGCGCACGACTGTCCCCGAGATGAACAGCTCTGCCAGATCGGCTTCGGGAGCGCCGGCTGGCACGGTAACGGTGGCTTCCAGCCCCGATCCCAGCACCTTTTCGCGGCGCAGCGGCTCGATCGCCTCGTTCACCGATTGGCGCAGCGCGCGCAGTTCGGTCCAGCGGTCAACGTCCACGGTGGAGGTCGGCAGGTCCGGCCAGATCAGCAGATGAACGCTGTCCGATCCGGGGAAGCGCGACTGCCACACTTCCTCGGACGTAAACACCAGCACCGGCGCGGCATAGCGGACCAGTGCGTGGAACAACGTGTCGAGCACCGTGCGCACCGCGCGGCGCTTGGGGTCGGTCGGCGCGTCGCAATAAAGCGAATCCTTGCGGATATCGAAGAAGAAGGCGGAGAGGTCTTCGTTGCAGAATTCGGTCAGCGCGCGGACATAGGTGTTGAAATCGAAGTCGGCGACTGCCTGCCGCAGCGTGGCGTCCAGCTTTTCCAGCAGCACCAGCACATAGCGTTCCAGCTCCGGCATTTCGGCCACCGGCAGCTTTTCCGCTTCGTCGAAGCCTTCCAGCGCGCCCAGCAGATAGCGGAAGGTGTTGCGCAGCTTGCGGTACTGGTCGGCGACGCCCTGCAGGATTTCCTTGCCGATGCGGTGGTCTTCGGTGAAATCCACCGTCAGCGCCCACAGCCGCAGGATGTCCGCCCCGTAATCGCGCATCAGATCGATGGGCGAGATCGTGTTGCCCAGCGACTTGGACATTTTCATGCCCTTCTGATCCATGGTGAAACCGTGGGTCAGCACCGCCTTGTAGGGCGCGTGGCCGCGCGTGGCGCAGGCTTCGAGCAGGCTCGACTGGAACCAGCCGCGATGCTGGTCGCTGCCTTCGAGGTACAGGTCGGCGTGAGGGCCGCAGTAACCTTCGGGGCGGAGCAGATCGGGCCAGCGGCCGCTTTCCAGCACGAAGGCGTGGGTGCTGCCGCTGTCGAACCACACGTCGAGAATATCGGTCACGCGTTCGTAGTCGGCGGCGTCGTAGGTGTCGCCAAGGTACTCCTGGGTGCGTTCTACGCTCCATGCGTCCACACCCTCGGCGCGGATGGCGGCGACGATGCGGGCGTTGACGGCGGGATCGTCAAGGTACTGGTTTGTCCCCTTTTTCAGGAACAGCGTGATCGGCACGCCCCATGCGCGCTGGCGGCTGAGCACCCAATCGGGCCGGCCTTCGACCATCGCGCGGATGCGGTTCTCGCCCTTTTCCGGCACCCAGCGGGTTTCGGAAATGGCCTTCAGCGCGATTTCGCGAAGCGTGGCGTGATCGTGGACCAGCGCGCCGCCTTCGTTTTCCCAGCCCTTTTCGGCGCGGGACTTGGCGTGGGGCAGGGCAACCGGTTGATCCATCGGCACAAACCACTGCGGGGTGCAGCGATAGATGACCTTGGCCTTGGAACGCCACGAATGCGGATAGCTGTGCTTGTAATCGGCACTCGCCGCCAGCAGCCCGCCGGATTCGCGAAGGTCCGTGCAGATCGGGCCATCGGGCGCGTTGAACTTGGGGTT
>DAICYJ010000008.1 GCA_027311705.1 Novosphingobium sp.
GGCCGGAAGTGCCGCCCACGGATGCCTTTATCGCTTGAACAAACTAGCGATAATGCTCCGCGATGCGCAATGCCGACCCCTCTGCTGAACCATGAGACATCGGATCACCTCCTTTCGCGCTGTTGAGCCAAAGTTGCCGCCTTGCGAGCAGCTCGACCGGGAAGTTTTATCCTGCACCGGCCTTGACTCGAATGTGATTCATTCGGGGCAGAACAACAAGACTTGCAATGAATTATTTTGTCGTCAGGATAGGGCCTTCGCGCCGGTGAAACGGCATGCTCCGCTGCCCGAAGCGGCGCTCGTTTCAGGGTTGGCGGCAGTCCTCGATAACCCGGCCGATTTCCGCCCATACAGGCAGGTACAGTGTCGGCAATCCGTTGATATCCAGCGCAAATCTGCCGCGGCTGAATGCCATGGCATCGAGCCGGCGATCATTGGCGGCAAACACGATTGCCAGCATCGACATAGTCGCCCCCGGCACAGGTGAGGCGCTGAGCGCTTCGGTGCCGCCGGATGTGCTGATCGACGCGGGGATGGACGCGGCGGCCATGCCGGGGCGTGATAGCGTGACTGTGCGCCGCGCCGGATCGCAACGCATCGCCAACAGCGGCGCGGCACCGGGGGTGCCGAAACGGGCGACGCTGCCGCCGGCTTCTGCCTGATAGCTCCACGTTCCGGGGGTTTGCGGCGCATCGCGCCAATTGGCCGAGGCCGGAGCGGGGGCCGGAGCGAGGGCCGGTCGCGGTGCCTCCGGCCGAGCGGGCGGCGGGAACGGCCGGGGCGTGGGAGCGGGCGGCGCGGGAGGGACGACACGCTCCGCCACGCAGCCGGCGAGCGCCGAAACGAGGAGGAGCAGCGAATGCGCGCGGTTGATCTTCATGCCCTGTCTATGGAAGAGACGGCGCGTGACCTCAACCCGCCCACCCAAAAGCAAATTGCGCGTCGATCAGGCTCTGGTCGAACGCGGCCTTGTGGAAAGCCGCGCCCGTGCGCAGGCGCTGATCCTTGCTGGGCTGGTCTTTTCGGGCGAGACCAAGATCGTCAAGGCCGGCCAGCCCATCGCCGACGACGCCCCGCTGGACGTGCGGGGGCGCGACCACCCGTGGGTTTCGCGCGGCGGGATCAAGCTGGCGCATGCCATCGCGCACTTCGCGCTTGACCCTGCGGGCGTGACCGCGATGGATATTGGCAGTTCGACCGGCGGTTTTACCGACGTTCTGCTCCAGAATGGTGCGGAACATGTGTTCGCGGTGGATTCGGGCACCAACCAGCTGGCGTGGAAGCTGCGGCAGGACCCGCGCGTGACCGTGCTGGAACAGACCAGCGCGCGCGTGCTGACGGCGGAAAACATCGACAGGCCGGCGACTTGGGTGGTGTGCGACGCCAGCTTCATCGCGCTGCACAAGGTGCTGGAAGTGCCACTGGCGCTGGCGGCGCGGCCTACGCGGCTGGTCGCGCTGATCAAGCCGCAATTTGAAGTGGGGCGCGGCGAAGTGGGCAAGGGCGGAGTGGTGCGCGACCCCGAATTGCACGCCCGCGTATGCGGCCAAGTGCGTGATTGGCTTGAACAAGATGGCTGGGCGGTGGACGGGATCGTAGAGAGCCCGATCACGGGTCCGGAAGGGAACGTGGAATTCCTGATCGCGGCGTGGCGCAGATAGACGCTGGGAAAAGTTGCCAGTTCGGTTGCTGCCCGCCAATATCCGGCGCGAATCGCCATGTTGTGTGCACAATCGGCCGCCTCGCCAACCAATCGCCAAACTTATCGGATGCCATGAGATACCTTGCTTCTCCTGCCCAGCTTCGGGCCAGCATCTTGCGCTGGTCGCTGTTCACGGTTCCGCTCGTCCTTGGGCTGGGCTTTCTTTCGGGATTGGCGGCCAACAGCGGGCCGGGCAATCCGTGGTTCGATGCGCTTGAAAAGCCGGGGATTTATCCGCCGCCGGCAGCGTTCGGCATCGTGTGGTCGATCCTTTACGTGCTGATGGGCGTGGCACTGGCGCTGGTGATTGCGGCACGCGGCGCGCGCTTGCGCGGGGCGGCGATCGTGGCTTTCGCGGTGCAGTTGCTGATCAACCTCGCGTGGAGCCCGGTGTTTTTCGGGATGCACCAGATCTCGCTGGCGCTCGGCGTGATCGTGGCGTTGCTGCTGGCGCTGGTGGTGACGACCGCGCTGTTCTGGCGGGTGCGGCGGCTGGCTGCGGCGCTGCTGATGCCCACGATCGCGTGGGTGTGCTTTGCCTCGGTGCTGAACCTGCAGTTCCTGCAGCTCAATCCCTTTGCCGACGGCCTATCGGATTCGGGCGCGGCGGTGCGCGTCAAGCTGTGACCGCTCTTGCGTGACAGGCGGTGGGCCACCATCTAGGCGGCTCGACACAAATACCCCATTCCTGAGGCGCTGAGACCATGCAGAGCGAAAATCCCGTGATCGCCGACTTCGTCAAGCTGATCAACAGCGCCGCCGGAACGCTGGCCGGGATGGGCCGCGAGGCGGGCGAGACCGCGCGCGAAAAGGCCAAGGAAGTGTTCGGCGGCATGGACTTCGTCAGCCGCGAGGAATTCGAGACGGTGAAGGACATCGCCGTGGCCGCGCGCGAAGAGGCCGAGAGCCTGAAGGCGCGCATCGAGGCGCTGGAAGCCGTGGCGGCGGCGAGCACCGCGCCAGCCTGAACCGCAACCGGGCGCGGAACTTCCGCCGGGCCCGTGCTTTGAATGCTCCAAAGGGCCGCTGCCGGCCCGCAGGAGCACTTCGTGTTTACGCAACTCAACCCCGCGATTCCCTTGCACGTGCTGGGCAAAGGCGATGGCTTTGCCATCGGCATGATCGACTACGGCCAGGAACATAACCTCATCTGGGTCACCGCGCTCGACGACACCGGCGAAATCTGGTGCGCGCCCAACCACAAGGTGCGCATGGGCGCGAACTGGACGATGGGGCGGGCGGAAAACCCACTGGTGTCGCGCGACAAGAACCGGGCGCCCGATTGCACCGGATCGCGCGAAGCCGTTCAAGCGAATGCCTGACGCGCCGAACCGTTGAGCGGATAAGGAACGGGCGGGGCTGCGGTGCGTCACTCTTGTAAGCACGTTTCGTGCACAGGAGGCTTTCCACCCCATGCCCAAATCACCTTCGAAAAATCCGCCCGTTTCCGATTTCGTCACCGACGAAGGCAACGGCGGTGAAACGCACCAGCATGTCGACATCGGTGCGGACCACGGCGATGCCAGCGCCCATCTGACGACAGACATGGGCATCCGGATTTCGGACAACCAGAACAGCCTGAAGGCCGGCGTTCGCGGCCCGGCGCTGCTTGAAGATTTCGTGCTGCGCGAAAAGATCTTCCACTTCGACCACGAGCGCATTCCCGAACGCATCGTGCATGCGCGCGGATCGGCGGCGCATGGCGTGTTCGAATGCACCAAGGCGATCCCGCACCTCACCAAGGCCGCGCCTTTTCAGGAAAAGGGCAAGCAGACGCCTTTGTTCACGCGCTTTTCCACGGTGGCGGGCGGGGCCGGATCGGTCGACACCCCGCGCGACGTGCGCGGCTTTGCGGTGAAATTCTATACCGAGGAGGGCAACTGGGACCTTGTCGGCAACAATATCCCGGTGTTCTTCATCCAGGACGCGATCAAGTTTCCCGACCTGATCCACGCGGTGAAGATGGAGGCCGATCGCGGTTATCCGCAGGCGGCCAGCGCGCACGATACGTTCTGGGACTTCATCGGCCTGATGCCCGAAGCTATGCACATGATCATGTGGGCAATGTCAGACCGGACCATCCCGCGTTCGCTGCGGATGATGGAAGGTTTCGGCATCCACACGTTCAAGCTGGTGAACGCCGAAGGCCAGAGCACCTTGGCCAAGTTCCACTGGAAGCCGGTGCAGGGCATCCAGTCAACCACGTGGGACGAAGCGGTGAAAATTGCCGGCGCCGATCCCGATTTCCATCGTCGCGACCTGTTCGAGGCGATCGATGGTGGCCAGTTTCCGCAGTGGGATTTCGGCATTCAGGTAATCGACGAGGAAATGGCGGCGGGCCTGCCCTATGATATTCTCGATTCGACCAAGCTGATCCCCGAAGAACTGGTGCCGGTGGAGATCATCGGGCGGATGACGCTGAACCGCAATCCGGACAACTTCTTTGCCGAGACCGAGCAGGTTGCCTATTGCCCGGCGAACGTGGTGCCGGGGATAGATTTCTCCAACGATCCGCTGTTGCAGGGGCGGCTGTTCTCGTACCTCGATACGCAGCTGAAGCGACTGGGATCGACCAACTTCCATCAGTTGCCGATCAATGCGCCCAAGTGCCCGGTGATGAATTTCCAGCGCGACGGGCACATGCAGATGGCGGTGCCCAAGGGCCGCGCCAATTATGAGCCGAACAGCCTGAGCGAAGCTGGGGAAGCGGCGGGACCGCGCGAATGCCCGATGAGCGGCTTTGCCACGCACCCCACCAATCTGGAACCCAACGATGGCAACGAGAAGGTGCGGATGCGGCCCGAGCTGTTTGCCGACCATTTCAGCCAGGCGAGGATGTTCTATCGTTCGCAGACAGAGGTGGAGCAGGGCCACATGGTGTCGGCGCTGGTGTTCGAGCTTTCCAAGGTAGGCCTCGAGCACGTGCGCAACCGCGTGCTGGCGCGGCTGGTCAATGTCGACGAAACGCTGGCGGCGCGGGTGGCGGACGGGCTGGCGATGCCATTGCCAGCTGCGACGACTGTGGCGCGCGAACCGGTCGATCTCGACCTTTCGCCGGCGCTGTCGATCCACAAGCAGTCCGAACCCATGCTGGCTGGGCGCAAGGTGGCGATCCTGTTTGCCGAAGGATCGGACGGCAAGACGATTGCCGATCTGCAGGCGGCGATCAAGGAAGCCGGAGCTACGCCCTTCCTGGTAGCGCCAAAAGTCGGCGGCATCGCGACCACCAAGGGACCGCTGAAGGCCGACGGTCAGCTGGCCGGCAGTCCTTCCGTTCTGTTCGACGCCGTGGCGCTGGTGCTTTCGCCCGAGGGTGCGGCGGTCCTGACCGGTGAAGCTGCGGCGGTGCAGTTCGTGATGGATGCATTTGCGCACTGCAAGGCGATCGGCGCGGACAAGGGTGCCAAGGCGTTGCTCGACAAGGCAGGCGTTGAGCCGGACGATGGCGTGACCGCGCTGGGTGCCGACTTCATCGCGGCAGCAGGGCAGCGGTTCTGGGATCGCGAGGCGAAAGTGCGACTGCCGGTGTAGCGCGCTTCAGGATGTGAGGCCGCGCGCAACCGCGGCCTCGCATTCCAGCCGCCACAGCAATCCCGGTTGCGAATATTCGAGAATGACGTCGGCATTCAGGCTGCGTGCGGGAATGTGCCGGATAAGCGTGGTGCCGAAGCCGCTGGCGGTCGGCGAGTGAACGCGCGGTCCGCCGCTTTCCCGCCACTGGGCGATGAACCGGCCATCCCTGGTTTCCTCCCAGGTCAGTGCAACAACGCCCTGCGCAACCGACAGCGATCCATATTTAAGCGCATTGGTGGCCAGTTCGTTGAGGGCCATGCCGATGATTTCGGCGGTGCGCGGCGACAGCGCGATGGCGGTGCCTGATGCGTGCACTTGCGCACGGGCTTCCGGCCCCAGGATCGCGAGTTGGGCTTCGACCATCTCATCCATCGGGATTGTCGACCAGCCGCGCCGCACGAGCAGATCCTGATTGGCGGAAAGGCTGGCCAGCCGGGTTTCAAAGCGGCGGATGAACTCCGGATCCGAACTACCCGAGCGCCGCGCCAGCGCCTGCACCACGGCCAGCATGTTCTTCGACCGGTGGTTGACCTCCATCAGCAGCACGCGGATCTGCTCTTCCTTTTCGAGCAGGTCGTTCACGTCGGTTGCGGTGCCGAACCAGTAGACGATGTTGCCGTCGTCATCGCGGATCGGCTTGGCGCGCGAAAGGAACCAGCGATAGACTCCGTCGCGCGCGCGCAGAGGAAATGTATCTTCCCATTCGCGACCGGCTGCGACGTGTTCCAGGTATTTGGCCAATGCCCGGTCGCGATGGTCCGGGTGGTGCGGTTCGGACGCGCCGGAAACGACCCCTTGGTGCGAAAGCCCCGTGTAATCGTACCACGGCTTGTTAAACCAGATCCGATCGCCGTTGGGCAGAGCGACCCACGCCAATTGCGAGATATTGTCGGCGAGCATGCGCAGGCGCAACTCGCTTTCTTTCAGCGCGGCCTCTGCAGCGAATTGTTCGGTTATATCGCGGGCGATCTTGCTGGCCCCGATGATCGCACCATCGGCCGCAAGGATTGGCGAAACCGTTATCGAAACGCGGATCTCGGTCCCGTCCTTGCGCAGGCGGATCGTTTCAAAGCTCTTGACCCGCTCGCCTCTGACGATGCGGGCCATGATATCGTCTTCTTCATCCTGCCGTGCAGCGGGGATCAGCCTGCGGATCGACTGGCCAACCATCTCGTCTTCGGAATAGCCGAAGATGCGTGCGGCCGCTGGGTTCCAGCTGACGACCGTGCCATCCAGCGATTTGCTGACGATGGCATCGTCGGAAGACTGGATGATCGCGGAGAGATGGGCTTCCGCCAACACTGAACGATGCTCCGATTGCGACCCTGCCCCGCGATGCACTGTAAGCACATGCGAGGCAGATTCAATCGTGCAAAATTTCCCTAAAGTCCCGCTTTGGCAAGGGCTTGGTCGAGATCCGCGATCACATCCTCGGGGTCTTCGAGTCCTACGTTCAACCGCAGCATGCCTTCGCCCACGCCCATGTCGGCGCGGGTTTCGGGGCCGACGCCGTGGTGGGTGGACGAGGCAGGGTGGCACATCAGCGAACGCGAATCCCCGATGTTGTTCGATATATCGATCAATTGCAGCGCATCGAGGATGGCGTGCGCCTGGGCGCGCTCGCCATCGACCACGATCGACAGGATCGGTCCGCCCGCCTTCATCTGCTTTCGCGCCATTTCGAATTGCGGGTGGCTGGGCAGGAAGGGGTAGAGCACGCGCGGCACGCGGCCTTCGAGGAAAGTCGCGACCTTCAGCGCGTTCTCGCTCTGCTTGTGGATGCGCAGGTCGAGCGTTTCCAAGCCTTTGAGCACGACCCATGCGTTGAACGGCGCGCAGTTCGGGCCGGTGTTGCGCTGGAACGGCAGCAGCTTGTCGTTGATGAATTCATCGCTTCCGCAGACGGCGCCGGCCAGAACGCGGCCCTGCCCGTCCATCATCTTGGTGGCGGAATAGGCAACCACGTCCGCGCCGAAATCCAGCGGCCTTTGCAGCGCGCTGGTGGCAAAGGCGTTGTCGACCACGGTGGTGATGCCGTGGGCGCGGGCCAGATTGCACACGAATTCAAGGTCGACGATATCCATCGTGGGGTTGGCGGGCGTTTCGAAGAAAAACACCTTGGTGTTGGGCCGGATTGCCGATTCCCACGCAGCGCGGTCGCCCGCATGGATCGTGGTGCCTTCGATGCCGAAGCGCGGCAGCAGGTTGTCGATCAGCCAGCGGCACGATCCGAACGCGGCCTTGGCGGCGACGACGTGGTCCCCTGCCGAAAGCTGGCAGAGCAACGCGGTGGTCATCGCGGCCATGCCGCTCGCCTGCGCGCGGCACGCCTGCGCCCCTTCGAGCAGGGCGATGCGTTCCTCCAGCATCTGGACCGTGGGGTTCTGCAGGCGCGAATAGGTCATGCCATCCTGCTCGCCCGCAAAGCGTGCGGCGACGGTGGCGGCGGTTTCATAGGTGTAGCCGGAGGTGAGGAACAGCGCCTCGCTCGTCTCGCCCATTTCCGATCGCCAGGTGCCACCACGGATGGCCTGGGTTGCGGGGCGCCACTTGGCGGTGATCGAGCGGTCCTGACCGTCTGTGCGTTTCATGGGACGTCGCCTTAAATTCGTGCGACCGCTCGCGCAAGCGGCGCGACATTGCATGAAGGCGGGGTTTCGACGTATCTGCCCCAAACCATGACGGCGACACCGATGAACACCATGAACGCGGCTGGGAACGGCGCTGGGCGAAACCGCGATCCGATCGTCTGGCTCGGCGGGCTGGCGCTGGCGTTTTTCGCGCTGGCGCTGTGGCGGCTGGGCACGCCGTCGAAGCCGATGTTCGACGAAATCCACTACCTGCCGGCGGCGCGGCGCCTGATCGAACTTTCCAGCCGGCTCAATCCCGAACATCCCCTGGTGGGCAAAGAATTCATCGCGCTGGGGATGAGGCTGTTCGGCGACGTGCCGTTCGGCTGGCGGTTTCCCAGCGTGGTGCTGGGCACAATAGGCCTGTTCGCGGCGACGCGGGCGATGTGGTGGGCCACCCTTTCGCGCAGCACGACGTTGCTGTTCGGCGTGTTGCTGGCGACCGATTTCATCTGGTTCATCCTGTCGCGCATCGCGATGCTCGATATGGCGATGGCGGCGATGCTGGCGCTGGCATTCTGGCAATGGGCGCTGGCGTGGCGCAAGGGCAGGCGGGTGCACCTGATCGCGTGCGGGGTGTTCCTGGGCCTGTCGCTGGGGGCGAAATGGAATGGCATCCCGCTGCTGGTGCTGCCCGGCCTGCTGTTCGCGTGGGACCGCTGGCGCGCCCTGGCGGGGCGCAGGAAGCAGTGGCTGACCGCGCGCGACGTGGGGCCGGTACGGGGCGTTTCGCTGCTGGAGGCGGCGCTGTGGCTGGGTCTGCTGCCGATCGTGGTCTATCTCGCCACGTTCGCGCCCGCCTATTTCTACAAGGTGCAGCCGCTGACGCTGGCGGGCACGCTGCACTGGCAGACCTATATGCTGCAGTTGCAGGACAGCGTGGTGAAGCCGCACAATTACATGAGCCGGTGGTGGCAGTGGGTGTTCAACCTGCGGCCGATCTGGTTCCTGTATGAAAAGGTCGATGGCGCGCAGCGCGGCGTGCTGATGCTGGGCAATCCGTTCACGATGCTGGCCGGGCTGCCGGCGCTGTTGTTCTGCGCATGGGACGGCGTGCGCAGAACCAAAGTGAAGGGGTCTCGCCTGCGCGGCGGACTGGCGCTGATGTACGCCGTGGCGCTGGCATTCTGGGCGCTGAACGGCAAACCGGTGCAGTTCTATTACCACTACGAGCTGGCCAGCGTGTTCCTGCTGGCGGCGTTGGCGCTGGTGGTGGCGGACTGGTGGGATGCGGGGGTGCGCTGGCCCGCGTTGCTGACCGCCGCGATCTCGGTGATGCTGTTCATCGGGTTCTATCCGATCCTCGCGGCCAGCCCGCTGCCGCGCCCGAACGCGTTTGCGGATTATACGTGGCTCAAGAGCTGGCGGTAAAGCTCAGTATTTGCCCCAGACGAACTTGCTGGAAAGCGCGAAGTTCCACACAGAGCCGAGCACGATGCCGATGATCACCGCTACGAAATCGTGGAAGCCCATGCTTTTCAGCGCGGCGGCCGAGCCGACGTTGGTGAGCAGGCCGAGCGAGCAGGTCATCGCGAACTTCATCCAGCCGCGCAGCAGCGGCAGGAAACCGCGCAGGCGCTTGTCGGAATAGGTCAGCTCGTTGTTGAGGACGAAGTTGAAGCTCATCGCGATCACCGCCGCGATGGTGTTCGCGACGTTGAAGGTCATGTTGGTCGACCAGTGACCATAGACGAAGCGTTCGCCCAGCAGCATGTGCAGCACCAGCCACAGCGCGCCCATCTGCACGATCACACCCATTGCGCCAACGGTGCCGAACAGTGCGAAGCGGGTGGGGATGATCCGCCCCAGCCACTTGTCGTAAAGCCCGACGAGAAATTCGAACACGACCGTGCGATCGAGTTTGGATTCGCCTTCGGTGCGGGCGGCGAAGTTCAGCGGGAGTTCCTTGATCCGCAGCGGAGCATCCACCGTGGCGAGGATATCGAGCAGGATCTTGAAGCCGACGCCCGAGAGGCGGTGCGCATCGGCACGCAGCGTTTCGCCGCGCATCATGAAATAGCCGCTCATCGGATCGGTCAGGTCCACGCCCGTCACCTTGCGGGCGATGGAATTGGCCATGCCCGATGCCTTGACGCGGTCTGGGCGGCCCCATGCCTCGGTGCTCGCGCCTTCGGCAAAGCGCGAGGCATAGGCGACGTCGTAGTCGGGACTTGTCACCGCTTCATACATCTGCGGCAGCAGCGCGGGATCGTGCTGGCCGTCGGCGTCCATCACCGCCACGACTGGCGCAGCGCTGGCGCACATGCCCTCGATCGCTGCGGAGGCGAGGCCGCGCCGGCCGATGCGCTCGATCACGCGGATGCGCGGGTCTTCGCGGGCGATGCGACGGGCTTCGTCGGCGGTGCCGTCGGGGCTGTTGTCGTCGACGAAAATGGCTTCCCACGACAGCCCTTGCAGGGCTGCATCGATGCGCTCGACCATCGTCGCAATGTTCTTGCGTTCGTTAAAAGTCGGCAAAATAACGGCTAGCTGGAGCATGACGGGCGCGCTTACAGCCTTGCGACCACGGCGTCACCTATTTCCGTCGTGCCTGCCGTTCCGCCAAGATCGCGGCCGAGCGCGCCATCTTCCAGCGCAAGCGCGACGGCTGCCTCGATGCGGTCTGCCGCTTCGGCCTGACCCAGCGAATGGCGCAGCAGCATGGCAGCCGAAAGGATCGTCGCCATCGGATTGGCAAAGCCCTTGCCCGCAATATCGGGCGCGGAACCGTGGATCGGCTCATACAGGCCATACGTGCCATAGGCGGTCTGCCGTTCGCCCAGCGAGGCACTGGCCAGCATACCGATCGAGCCGACGCACATGCTGGCCTGATCCGAAAGAATATCGCCGAACAGGTTGCCGGTGACGACCACGTCGAACTGGCCAGGATTGCGCACCAGCTGCATCGCGGCGTTATCGACATACATGTGGTCGAGCGACACGTCGGGATAATCACGCGCAACTTCGATCACCACGTCGCGCCACAACTGCGATGTTTCGAGGACGTTGGCCTTGTCGACCGAGCACAGCTTGCCACGCCGGCCCTGCGCGGCGCGGAAGGCGACGTGGGCGATGCGGCGCACTTCGCTTTCGTTGTACGACATTACGTCATAGCCTTCACGGTCGCCGTTGGCGGCGGTGCGGAAACCCTTTTCGCCAAAATAGACGTCGCCGTTGAGCTCGCGCACGATCAGCAGGTCGATGGCGGAAGAGACTTCGGGGCGCAGGGCGGAGTGGTTTTCCAGCCCCTTGAATACTTTGGCAGGACGCAGGTTGGCGAACAGGGTCAGCGCCTTGCGCAGGCCGAGGATCGCCTGTTCGGGGCGCAGATGGCGATCGAGCGCGTCGCAATCGGGATCGCCCACCGCGCCGAACAGAATGCCGTCCGATGCTTCGCACAGCGCCAGCGTTTCGGGCGGAAGGGGGTGGCCGGTCGCCTTCCAGGCCGCACCGCCGACCGCTGCTTCGGTCAGCTCGATGCCCAGCGAAAGGGCCTCGATCACGCGCACCGCTTCGCGCGTCACTTCCTGCCCGATGCCGTCGCCCGGCAGAACCGCAACCTTCATGAAAACCCCTTTTCAATCGCCCGTCATGCGCTTCAGCCGTTCCAGCAGAATCGCGCGCGCCGCCATAACATCGCCGCGCCGTTCGGCAAGGAGCCGGTTTCGGATGGCCACGCCCTGCCGGTCCAGCCGGGCCAGCAGCAATGGCCAGTCTTCATCCGGCGGGGGCGTGGCGGCAGCGGCACCATAGCCGGTTTCGCGCAGCAGCAGCACTTCGTACCCCGCCAGCACCCGCGCCCAGCCGCGTGCCGAGGGGGCGTGGCAGATCGCATCGAGCAGGGCCGACAGCGTGGCATGGAGCGCGGGGTAGGGATGGCCTTCGGGCAGGGTGGCGGCGGTGAGGGCGGTGGCCCAGTCGATACCGGCGCTGGCCAGCGGTTCGGCCAGCCAGGGCGCGCGGCTGGCGACGAGTTCGACGCGGGCGGAAGGGAGCTGGGTATGCCCGCGCGCGCGCACTTCGGCGTCAACGGCATTGCCAGCCATGAGCACCGGGCGCAATTCCCGTCCGCGCGCGCCGGCGACATAGGCAGCGATCATCCCGTAGTCGGCGGTCAGCAGGCGAACTACCGCGCCGTGTTCTCCGTGCGGGCGTACGGCGCAAACGATAGCGGGCGCGCGGATCAGCATGGGGCAGCAGGCATGGGCGGGATGTGGCGTGAATATCGTGCGACGGCAAGCGCACAACGTGGTTGGAACGGAGCGCAATCTACGATACTTTGTCACCCATGAAGCAGCTTTTCCAGCATGCCGCCTCGACGGACGGAGTGACAGTGCGTGTCGCTGTCAATTTTCTGCCAGAACAATCGCGGGTGGATGCCGGAAAGTGGTTCTGGGTGTACCACATCCGCATCGAAAATGATTCCGACCAGCGCGTGCGCCTGATGACCCGGCACTGGCGGATCACCGATGGCAGCGGCCTCGTCAATTTCGTCGAGGGCGAAGGCGTGGTCGGCGAACAGCCGTCGCTGGCACCGGGGCAGGCGCACGATTACGTGTCCGGCTGCCCGCTGGGAACCCCGCATGGCAGCATGGACGGGCACTATACCATGCAGCGCGGCGATGGATCGCTGTTCGAAGTGGTCATCCCGCATTTCGTGCTGGCCGCGCCCGCGACAGCGAATTGACATTACTGCCTGACGGCGTGAAGGGGGCGGCATGAAGCGGACGCACTTGCCCCTGAATGGCCTGCGCGTGCTCGACGCAGCAGCGCGGCACCTTTCGTTCACGCGCGCGGCGGACGAACTGGCGGTGACACCGGCAGCGGTCGGCCAGCAGATTCGCGCGCTGGAGGATCTGCTCGGCGTGGTGCTGTTCCGCCGCACGACCAAGGGCCTTGTGCTGACCGACGAGGCACAGGCCGGGCTCGACGCAATTCGCGAAGGCTTCCTGCGATTTGAGGAAGGTGTGCAGGCGATCCAGGCCGGCCAATCCAGCCACGTTTATACCATTGCCTGCCCGCGCGACTTCTTTGCCGTTTGGCTCTCACCCCGCCTTGCCGCGTTCCGTTCGGAAAGCCCGCAGCTGCGTTTTTCGCTCGTCGGCGGCGATGGCGATATCGAATTTACCGAGGCCAATCTCGATCTTGCCGTGCGCTGGGCCGAAGGGCCGGGCGACCTTGAAGGCGTGCCTCTGGGCGACCCGGCGACGATCGTGGTGGCCGCGCCGGATCTGGGCGAGGATGCGCCGTGGATCGGCTGGCCGGGCGATCCTTCACCCGAAGGAGACCCGCGCGAGATCCGCTTCACCGTGGGCGATGCAGGCACCGCGATCAGCGCCGCCGCTGCCGGGCTGGGCAAGGCGCGAGTGCCGCAGTTGCTGGGCGATGCCGCCGTCGCTGGCGGGCGCGTGGTGGCGCTGGGCGGGCCGGAAACCGGGCGGCGGGGTTACTGGCTGGTGGCGCCGCTGCCGCAATGGCGCCAGAAGAAAGTCAAAGTGCTCGTCGCAGCGCTGTCCGCGTAAATTCAGCGGGCCGCATGCGTATCATTATTAAATGCGCGTGAATCTTTTGCTGGTTTAAGCACTGCATTGACGGCGTATTAACTGCCATTGCCATACCGCTGACGGATGGCTGATGGTTTTGCGGGATCGGGACGGAAAGCAGAGGGCAGTGTGGCCCGCCTTCGCCGTGCGCTCCGTCCGCTGGGCCATCATTGGTGGCAGCGCCCCGGCGAAAGCTTCACGCTTGCTTATGCAACCAGCCTCTCGCATCGCCTTCCGCTGCTGTACCTGATCGTCGTATTCGACGTCGTGCTGCTGTCGCTCCGGTTTGCGGGGTCTGCGCCGCTCCTCCACGTCCTGCTGGGCCCGACTCTGGGCATCTATGCGGTGGCGCGCGGATGCTACTGGTTGCCGGCCCGCGTGGCGCGTCGGCCAATCGAAGATCAGCGACTGGATATCGAACGGATGCGCCGACTCGGGGCGATTTCGGCGTTGCTGTTCGTGGCCTGGGCTTTGTCGCTGTATCCCTATGGCGACGTCAGCCAGCGGGCGATGATCCACTACCTGCTCGCGGTCACGATGTTTTCGGGCATTCTGGGCCTCGCCCATTCGCCGCAGACCGCGCTGGGAATAGCCGCCGTTTTCACGATCCCGTCCACGCTCTATTTCCTGGCGGTGGGCCATCCCAACGTCGTTTACGTATCGCTGGTCCAACTGGTGGTGACGGCGATCGTGCTGATGGTCACCCACGGCCACCATCGCGATTTTGTGAGGCTGGAACTGTCGCGGCAAAAGCTGGTGCGGCGCGAACGCCGCGCGGCGCGGTTGGCGAGCGCGCATTACCGGCAAGCCACGGTCGATTCGCTGACCGGGGGCATGAACCGACGCGCGATTCTCGCCTGCCTTCAGGCCGAAATGGAAAGTGCCGCCAAATCGCGCCCGTGGCTGGCACTCGCCGATCTCGACGGGTTCAAGCATGTGAACGACACCTATGGCCATTCGGCGGGCGACCATGTGCTGCGCTCGGTCTCTGATCGCATTGGCGAGGCGCGCGGCGTGATCGCGCACGGGCGGCTGGGCGGCGACGAGTTCGCCATCCTGTTCGATGGGGCCTTGGATGCCCGCGCGGTGGGAGCGGCCGCACGGCGACTTTCGGCGGCGATTCGCGAGCCGATCGGACACAACAACGCCACGCTGCGGCTGTGCGCGTCGATCGGCCTGCATCGCGTGCGCGGCGAAAGCGTGAGCGGCAGCCTCGAACGGGCGGATGCGGCGCTCTACAAGGCCAAGACGCGCGGCGATGGAGCGATCGTGCTGTTCGGGCCCGACGACGAGATCACCCTGCAACATCGCATTGCCATCACCCGGCAGTTCAACGATTGCGCGCTCGATGAACGGCTGATGCTGCTGTACCAGCCGATCCACGATCTGCGCGATAACCGCGTGATTGGCGTGGAAGCGTTCGCGCGCTGGTCGCCCGACGGCGTGAACTGGCAGGCACCGGGCACGTTCATGGCGATTGCCGAGGCCACCGGGCGCACCGGCGAACTGACGCGGCTGGTGCTGGCCCGCGCGCTTGAGGAATTCCGGCCGTGGGAGAACGGCCTCGACTTGTCGATCAACCTGTCGCCGCGCGATGTGCACCGCGATGGCGTGGTCGAGGCGATCACGTCGATCGTCCACAAGGCCGGGGCAAGCCCTTCGTCGATCATCCTCGAAGTGACCGAACGCGCGCTGATGGACGATCCGAAGCGCGCGACGATCCAGTTGCAGGCGTTTCGCGATCAGGGCTTCCGCATCGCGCTCGACGATTTCGGCGCGGGCTGGTCCAGCCTGTCGCAATTGCGCGACCTTCCGCTCGACATGATCAAGCTGGACCGCGCGCTGGCCGCAGCGCTTTCAGACGATCCCGGCGCGCGGGCCGTTGCCGGGATGATCGTGGCGCTGGCGTGGCAGCTGGGCATCGGCTGCACGATCGAGGGCATCGAAAGCGCGGCGCAAGTAGAGGCAGCGCGCAGCCTGGGCATCAACCTGATGCAGGGCTATCATTTCGGCCGGCCGGAACCCGCCGGCATCGCTTTGATAGGATTGGACCGCGCCGTCGCCTGAAGGATTGGGCGTTCAGTGCATCTGGGCTTTCAGTGCAAATCGATGATCGGGCGCGGTGAGCCGGGTGGGTGGATGCGGCGGAACAGCTTGCCCTTCTCGCTGAACAGCACCAGCCCCAGCGTAATCAGGCCGCAGATCAGGAACGCGAAGGCCAGCGGGCGGGCCGTGCCATCGAATGCCTGCCCGATCACGATACCGAGCCCGGCGCCGATCACCATGCGCAGGAAGGCCTGAACAGAGCTTGCCGCGCCAGCCATCCGCGCAAACGGCTGCAGCGAGATCGAACCGAAGTTCGCGCCGAGGAAACCGACCAGGAACATGTTGGCCGCCATCACCGGCATGAATTGCCACAGTGCTTCGTGCTCCTGGCTCGCCAGCACGACCTGCAGCGCGCTGGTGGCGATGAAGGCCAGCAGCGCGGTGTGCGACACGCGCCGCGCGCCGAACCGTTCGACGATGCGCGAATTGGAAAAGCTCGCTGCGGCCATCGCGAGCGCGGTGGCCGCAAAGATCAACGGAAACCAGCCGCCCGCGCCGAAATGTTCGCTGACCAGCTGTTGCGAGGAATTGATGTAGCCGAACAGTGCCCCGAACACGAGGCTGCTGCCGATCACATAGCCGAAGGCCGCGCGATTGGTCGACGCCACCACCATGTTGCGCAGAACGGACATCGGCAGGATCGGCTGCTTGAATTCCGGGTGCAGCGTTTCGGGCAGGCGAAGCGCCACCCAAACGGCGACCATCGTAGCCAGCAGGGCCAGCAGCGCAAAGATCCAGCGCCACCCGGCGAACAGCAGCACGGCCTGCCCCAGCGAGGGTGCCAGCATCGGCACGAGCATGAACACCACGGAAATCGTCGAAAGCATTCGCGCCATGCCATCGCCCGAATGCCGATCGCGAATGATCGCGCTGGGAAGCACCGACGCACCGGCGCTGCCGATCGCCTGCAGTGCGCGCAGCACGAGCAACGTTTCGAAATCGGGCGCCAGCGCGCATCCCAGCGACAGCAGGATGTACAGCGCCAGGCTGCCCAGCAGCACGGGCCTGCGGCCAAACCGGTCGGCCAGCACACCGGGTATCAGCGCGCCAAGGCCTGCGGCCAGCAGGAACACGCCGACCACAAGCTGCCGCCGGTTGGGGTCTGCCACGTGCAGGTCGCGCGCCATTTCGCCCAGCGCCGGCAGCATCGCGTCGATCGCCAGCGCCTGCAGTGCCATCGTCATGGCCATCAGCGCGACGAATTCGCGCGCGCCCAGTGACCGGTGCCGTGGGGTTTGATGAGGAGCCGACATGGCCGAGGCTATAGGCACGTCGCGGTGCCGTTCCCAGCTTTATGTTGCAGCGCGAAACGGTGTAACAACATCGACATGGAGCCTGCGCCCAGCGACGACGACGACGAATCGGGCACCGGCCTGCGCAAGGTGATCCACGTCGATATGGACGCCTTTTATGCCAGCGTGGAGCAGCGCGACGAACCGGGCCTGCGCGGTAAACCGGTGGCGGTGGGCGGATCTTCCGAACGCGGGGTGGTGGCGGCGGCGAGCTATGAGGCGCGGGTGTTCGGCGTCCGCTCGGCCATGCCATCGGTGCGCGCGGCGCGGTTGTGCCCCGATCTTGTTTTCCGCAAGCCCCGCTTCGAGGTATACAAGGCCGTCTCGCAGCAGATCCGCGCGATCTTTCTCGATTATACCCCGCATGTGGAGCCGCTGTCGCTCGACGAGGCCTACCTCGACGTGACCGACGACTTGCGCGGCATCGGTTCCGCCACGCGCATCGCCGAATTGATCCGCAGCCGCATCCGCAAGGACACCGGGCTGACCGCCAGCGCTGGCGTTTCGTACAACAAGTTCCTCGCCAAGCTCGCCAGCGACCAGAACAAGCCCGACGGCTTGTGCGTGATCCGGCCGGGCGAGGGAGCGGAGTTCGTGGCCGGCCTGCCGGTAAAGCGGTTCCACGGGGTGGGACCGCGCGGGGCGGAACGGATGGCTGCGCTGGGGATCGAGACGGGGGCGGACCTGCGCAGGCGCGACCTTGCGTTCCTGCGCGAACATTTCGGCAGCTTTGCCGATTACCTCTATCGCGCGGCGCGGGGGATCGACTTGCGGCGTGTGCGGGCGGACCGGCCGCGCAAGTCCGTGGGCGGCGAGCGCACGTTCGACCGCGATATATCTTCCGGTTCAGCCCTGCGCGAAACGCTGGAGCGGATCATCGATATCGTGTGGGAACGGATCGAGCGCAGCGGGGCCAAAGGCCGCACGGTGACGCTGAAGCTGAAATACACCGATTTCCAGTCGATGACCCGGGCGAAATCGCTGCCCGCGCCGGTGGCCGACAAGGCCGAGTTTGCCCGCGTCTCGCGCGAATTGCTGGATGCCGTGCTGCCGCTGCCCCAACCGATCCGGCTGATGGGGCTGACCCTTTCGGCATTGGGTGAGGAGGAGCATGAAGGTGCCCCTGCCGGAACCACGGTCGATGCACAGGCCGAGCTACCGTTCTGAACCGTCGTCCGGCACGGCCGACCGCCATGCGCGCCACATCTCGATGTATTCCAGCGCGGCCGTGCCGATGCCGGCGGGCAGGGCATCGAGCGCGAAGAAGCCCACTTCGGCCAGTTCGCGTTCATCTGCGCGCGGGGTGTCACCGGTCTGCCCGGTGATCAGCTCGATGCGGTTGGTCCATCCTTCGCGCATCGGCCGCAGCGTTGTGGCGAACCACACTGCGCCGGCCAGCCGGCAACCCGTTTCCTCCAGCAGTTCGCGCGTTCCGGTCTGGTCCGGTGTCTCGCCGCGCGCCAGCCCGCCGCCGGGAAACATCCAAGCTTCGGGCATGTGATAGCTGTGGCGGACCAGCAGGATGCGGCCTTCCGCATCGAAGGCGAGGACATTGGTGCCGCGCACTTCCATGCGCAAAAGGCCCCAGATCCGCAGGCGCACGGCATGGGCCCAGCGCAACAGGCCGCGATGCAGCGGAGCGGGCAGGAGGCCGAGCATGGGCCGGCTGTGCAGGCATTCACATTTGCGCGCAAGGATGTCCCGTCCCAGCACAGACTGTCCCGGTCTGGATCGAAGGCATCGACAAGCCGCGCATGCTGTCCGAGAAGCGATGGATCGTTAGGCCACCCGGATTCGCTGCCATGTCGTTTACGCTGCTTGCGTCGCTTCTGATTGCCATGCCCGCACCGGCCGAAACGGTGCCAGCGGCCTACGAGCTTTCGCTGCGTTGTGCGGCGACCGACGCAATCGTGGCGGGCATCCTTGCCGGCGGCGAGCCGAGCGAGAGCGACCGGCAGGCCGCCGCCCGGTTTCAGGAAATGTCGGAGCGCTGGCTGCAACAGGCGGTGACCGCAAGTCCGGACGGCGCAGACACGGCCATGGCCGATTTCGACCGCGAAACGCGCGCGCTTTCGGCCAGCCTCGCCACGTCCGGCGATCCGTCGTCGGTGCAGGAACTGCTCGAGGGCAGGCTGGATGGTTGCGAACAACCGGCCGGCGACAGCGGAAGTTCGGGCGATAATGAAGGCGATGGCGTCAATATTGCCTGAGCGCTTCGCATGACTACGCATAGCGCGACGTTGTAATTCGCCATCCCCTTGTTATGCCTTGCGCGGGCCGCCTGACTCGCTGGGTGGTACGCGGAGGTTCGTGCGGCGTGGCTTGGTTGAGGGGTGATCTGGCTTTGGCCCGCGGTTTGTCCCTGCACAGCGTATTGTGGTGGGCCGTGGCATCGGTGATCGCCGTGCTGTTGGCGGCGCTCGTCTGGTCGATAGTCACCCCGGTTTCGCCGCTGGGCGCGTGGCAGCCGGCCAGCGTGCGGGTGATGCCGGCGCCGGCCCGCGCCGCCTTGTTCGCCGGGCTCGATCCCTTCAACCGCACTCCGCCCGTGGCATCTTCGGCCGCCGAAGGAGAGGGCACGGTCACCTCGCTCTCGCTGGTGCTGTTCGCCACGCGATCGACGCCCGGCGGAGCGGGCAGCGCGATCATCGCGGGAGCAGACGGGCAGCAGCAGGTCTATCGCGTCGGGGTCGAAGTGATGCCCGGCGTCATGCTTTCGGCCGTCACGTTCGATCATGTGGAACTGACGCGCAATGGCGCGAAGGAACTGCTCTATCTCGATCAGTCCGATGCCGCCCCCAGCGCCGACGGGGTCGTGGCGGAAAATCCCGTCACTACGCCCGCGCTGGAAGGCGGCGAAGACCCACCGCTGACGGTCGACACTGCACGGCGCGGCATCGGCTTTGGCCCCCATGCCGAAGGTGGGCGGATTGCCGGCCTCGAAGTGTTGCCGCAGGGCGATGGCAAGGCCTTTCGCGCCGCCGGGTTCGAACCGGGCGACATCGTCACCAGCGTCAACGGCAAGCCGGTTACCGGCCCCGGCGACGCCTCGCTGGTCGCGGGGGCGTTGCGCCCCGGCGGCTCCCTGTCGGTCGTCGTCAAGCGCGGCGACGAGCAGCTTCCGCTTGCGATAACCTTGGCACCCTGATGATTCGGAACACGAAAACCTTGAAGACCAGGATCCTGATCGCTGCCGCCGCGCTGGCGCTGGCCACACCACAGGTGGCGTTCGCGCAATACGCGCTGAACGTGCGCGAGGCCGATATCCGCGCCTTCATCGCCGATGCCGCCGAAGTGACCGGTCGCACGTTCATCGTCGATGGCCGTGTGCAGGGCAAAGTCAGCGTGGTCAGCGACCGGCCGCTGTCGCGCTCCGAATACTTCGAGGTGTTCCTTTCCACCCTGCGCGCCAATGGCCTGGTCGCGGTGCCCACCGGCAACGGCGCGTTCCGCGTGCAGCCGGCGGAAGGCGCAGCCACGCAGCCCAGCCGCATCGGCAGCAAGGGCGCCTCGCGCAACCAGATGGTCACCGAGATCATCCGCCTGCAGACGGTGGATGCCTCGCAGGCCGTCGAAACCTTGCGCCCGCTGGTCAGCAAGGAAGGTTCGATCACCGCGAACAAATCGGGCAATTCGCTGGTCGTGGTCGATTATGCCGACAACATGGCCCGCATCCGCGCGTTGATGCGCCAGATCGACCGTGACCAGACCTCGACGCAGACGGTGGTGCTCGATCATGCTGGCGCGCGCGAGATCGCCACCGCGCTCACCGCGCTGATCCCGGCAGGCGGCGATGGCGGGCGGTCGCTGGCGACGGTGGTGGCGGTCGACAGTTCGAACACGCTGCTGATGCGCGGCGATCCCGGCACGCTTTCGCGCCTTGCCGCGATGGCCCGCACGCTGGATGCGCGCGCCGCGATGGGCGGGCAGATCAAGGTGCTGTGGCTCGATTATGCGGATGCGGCGGTGCTCGTGCCGGTGCTGGAACGGCTGGTCGGCGGGCAGGGCGGGGGCGAAGTCACCTCCGGTTCGCAGGCCCCGGTTTCGCTGGGCGGCGTGGGCGGCAACTCCAACTCCTCCGCCGGAACGCAGGGCGGAACGTCGCCCGCAGGCGGCACGGCGGGCAATGTGAGCACCAACCCGACGGGCGGCACGACCGGCGGCCTCGGCAACGGTCCGATCAAGCTCGAAGGCGGGCGGGGCACCGCTACGATCACCCGCTATCCCGGCGCCAATGCGATCATCATCGCCGCCCCGGCGGATGAACAGAAGCGCCTGACCGAACTGATCCGCCAGCTCGATGTGCCGCAGGAACAAGTGCTGGTCGAAGCGATCATCGTCGAAATCTCGAACGACGTGGCGCGCAAGCTGGGCGTGCAGATGCTGCTCGGCGGCAAGAACATTCCGTTCGGCGTGACCAATTTTTCGAACGTGACGCCCAACATCATCGATATCGCGGGCGGCCTCTATGCCGACACGATCGACCAGACGACGACGGTGATCAACGGCAGCACGGTGACGACCAGCACCAACAGCGCCACGGGCGACCTGCTGCGCCAGAACGCGGCGCAAGCGATCCTTGGCGCGCAGGGCGGGTTCGGCGGGTTTGCGACCGATATCGGCAAGGGCCGGTTCTTCGGCGCGCTGATCAACGCGGTGCAGCAGGACAGCAATTCGAACATTCTTTCCACGCCGCACATCACCACCAACAACAATGTGCCGGCCTCGATCCTGTTCGGGCAGGAAATCCCGGTGGCGACGGGCGAGGCACTGTCCTCGGCCAATTTCAACAACACCTTCAAGACCATCCAGCGCCAGAACGTGGGCATCGAACTGGACGTGACGCCGCAGATCAACGCGGGCGACCAGATCCGGCTCGATCTGCGCCAGCAGGTCAGTTCCATCGCCGGCCCGGTCTCCTCGTCGAACAGCGAACTGATCATCAACAAGCGCGAGATCAAGACGACCGTGACCGTGGGTGACGGCGAGATCGTGGTGCTGGGCGGATTGCTCGACGACAACGAGCGCCGGACCATCGAGAAAGTGCCGTTCCTGGGTGACATCCCCCTGCTGGGCGAGCTGTTCAAATCGCGCGCCAAAAGCCACGTGAAAACCAACCTGATGGTCTTCATCCGCCCCACGATCCTGAAGAACGGGGCCGACCGTGCAGCGCTCACCGCGCGCCGATATGGCGTAATCCGCGATGCGCAGACCGCGTTCGATCCCAAGCGCGAGCCGACTATCGACGACCTGATCGTCGACTACCTCGGCGCTGCGCTGCCCGCCGCCCCGGTCGCGCCAGTTGCCGGAGATACCGTTATCGCGCCACGCGGCGTGCCGATGCCGCTGCAGCCCGCACCGCTTCCGCCCAGCACCGCCGGCCGGCCCTGATCCATGCCGGACCTGCCCGATAGCCTGACCGACGAAGTGCCGCTCGCGCCCGACGTGGCGCTGGCTGACGCGATCAGCGTGGCGGTTCCGGCACAGGCCGCGCCGCTCGCCGCCGTGCCTTATGGCTTTGCGCGGGACACCGGCTTTCTGGTTGAAGGCGAGGACGAGGCCGAAGTGGCGCTCGCCATGCGTGAGGGAGCAGACCCGCTGGCGCTGCTCGAACTGCGGCGTGCATTGGGCAAGCCACTGTCCCTGCGGCGCGTGACGGCGGGCGAATTCGAGAAGCTGCTGGGCGATACTTACGCCGTCGATGGTGCCGCCGCCGCGATGGTGGGCGACCTTGGCATAGCGGGCGACGGCATCGACCCGCTTGCGCTGGGGCTGCCAACGGCGGAAGACCTGCTCGACAGCGCCGACGATGCCCCCGCCATCCGCCTCATCAACGGGCTTATCGCCGAAGGACTGCGGCAGGGCGTGTCCGACATCCACATCGAGCCTTACGAACAGGCGCTGATCGTGCGGATGCGCAGCGATGGCATCCTGTCTGAAAAGCTGCGGATGCCGCCGCATGTCGCGCCGGTGCTGGTCAGCCGCATCAAGGTGATGGCGCGGCTCGACATTGCCGAACGCCGGGTGCCGCAGGATGGGCGCATTTCGCTCAGCCTTGGTGGCAAGCTGGTCGACGTGCGCGTTTCCACGCTGCCGGCCCGAGCGGGCGAGCGGGTGGTGATGCGCCTGCTCGACAAGGAAAACGCCGGGATGGACTTCGCGCATCTGGGCCTGACCCCCGCCGCCGAAGAGGCGCTGCGGCGCGCGGTGGCCGAACCCAACGGCATCGTCCTCGTCACCGGGCCGACCGGTTCGGGCAAGACCACCACGCTCTATGCCGCGCTGCGCCTGCTGAACGATGGCGCGCGCAATATCCTGACGGTGGAAGACCCCGTCGAATACGCGGTCGACGGCATCGGGCAGACGCAGGTGAACGCCAAGGTCGGCCTCACGTTCGCTGCCGGCCTGCGCGCCATCCTGCGGCAAGACCCGGATGTGGTCATGGTCGGCGAAATCCGCGACCGCGAGACGGCGGAGATCGCGGTGCAGGCCTCGCTGACGGGCCACCTCGTGCTGTCCACCGTCCACACCAACGATGCGGCGGGCGCGATCACCCGCATGCGCGACATGGGCGTCGAACCGTTCCTGCTCGCCTCCACTTTGCGGGCGGTGATCGCACAGCGGCTGGTGCGCAGGCTTTGCCCGCATTGCCGCGTCGAAAAGGAGATCGAGCCTGCGCTGGGTGAGGCGTTGGGGATCAAGCCGGGCCGCATGGTCTTCGGCCCGCAAGGCTGCAGCCATTGCGCGCAGACGGGCTATGTCGGCCGCATCGGCGTGTACGAGGCGATCCGCGTGGACGAAACGATCCGCAAGATGATCCATGACAACGCTGATGAAACCGCCATCGCCCGCCATGCGTTCGCCGAAACACCGCGTTTGGCGAAAGCCGTTCGCCGGCTGGTGCGCGATGGCATGACCAGCCCCGAAGAAGCCACCCGCATCCTGCGCCGCGAGGATAGCTAGTGCCGCGTTTCGCCTATCACGCGATCGACCCCAAGGGTGCGGAACGGCGCGGCGCGATCGAAGCGGCCAGCGAACGCGAGGCCGGCGAAAAGCTGGCCGGGCGCCAGTGGCACGTGCTGCGTGTTGCCCCCGATGCCGCCGCTTCCGCCCGCCGCGCTGCGACGGCCACCAGCGGTATCGCGCTGTTCGCCGCGCGGCTTTCGTCGAAGCAACTGGCGCTGTTCACCCGCCAGCTGTCGTCGCTGATGATGGTCAGCCCGCTGGAGGAAACGCTGCGCACGATTTCGCGGCAGACCGAAAAGCCCAAGGCCCGCGCCATCCTCGCCAATGTGCATGCCGGTGTGGTCGAGGGGCTGCCGCTGGCCGAGGCGATGCGGCGCGAAGAGCCGAGCTTTCCGCCGATCTACCGCGCGATGGTGTCGGCGGGCGAAAACTCGGGCAGCCTGCCGGATATCGCCAACCGGCTGGCCGACCTGCTCGAACGGCAGGCGATGGTGCGGGGCAAGGTGCTGTCGTCGCTCGCTTATCCCATCGTGCTGTCGCTGGTGGCGGTGTCGGTCGTCACCGGATTGATGATCTCGGTCGTGCCGCGCGTGGTTGAACAGTTCGACAACGCCAGCCAGCAATTGCCGGTGCTGACGCGCATCGTCATCGCGATTTCGCAGTTCCTCGCGGGCTGGTGGTGGGCGCTGTTGCTGGCGCTGGCGCTGGGCGTGTTCGGTTTCGTGCGGGGCCTGCGCAATCCCGCCTTCCGCCTGCGATTCGACCGGACGATGCTGCGCCTGCCGCTGATCGGGCGGCTGATCCGCGATGTCCACGCCGCCAGCCTGGCGCGCACGCTGGCGACGATGATCGAGGCACGGCTGCCGCTGGTCGATGGCCTGCGCCTTTCTGGCCGGACGGTATCGAACACCGTGCAGCGCCGCGCGCTGGAAGGCATCACCGAGAAAGTGCGCGCCGGCGGCTCGCTTTCCACTGCGCTGCGTGAGGCGGAAATCTTTCCGCCGCTGCTCGTTTACCTCGCGGCGAGCGGGGAAGCAGCGGGCCAGCTTGGCCCAATGCTGGAACGCGCCGCCGACTATCTGGAACGCGAGTTCGAGGCCTTTACCAGCGCCGCGATGGCGCTACTCGAACCCGCGATCATCATCGTCATGGGCACGCTCGTCGCGCTCATCATCCTTGCGATCCTGTTGCCCATCCTGCAACTTCAGAACCTGACCGGACTGTGAGACCCATGCCTTACCCTAATCCTGTCCATCCTGAGCGTGCCCCACGCACCCGCCCCGCGCCCAATGGCTTCAGCCTGATCGAACTGATGGTCGTGATCTTCATCATCGGCCTGCTGGCGACGGTGGTGCTCATCAACGTGCTGCCCAGCCAGGACAAGGCGATGGTGGTGAAGGCGCGCAGCGATATTTCCACGCTGTCGCAGGCGATGGAAATGTACCGGCTGGATATGAGCAGCTATCCGGGGCAGGGCGAGGGCCTTGCCGCGCTGAGGACGCCGCCCGCCAATCTGTCGCTGCCGCAGAACTACCGATCGGGCGGGTATGTGAAGGATCTGCCGAACGATCCGTGGGGCCATCCCTATCAATATGCGGTGCCGGGGCCCGATGGACAGCCGTTCGACATCTACTCGCTGGGATCGGACGGACAGCCGGGAGGGTCTGACCTCGCCGCCGATATTCATGCGGGGACGAAGTAAGCGCCGGATGCCCGCCGATGTCGCCATAGTGCCGGATGACGGCCTGATCCTGCTGCTGCCCGCCTCGCCCGGCGAGGGCTGGCGGTGGTGGCGCGTGGAACAGGCTGCACTGGGTGGCATGCATACCTTCCATTCCGATGAAGCAGCGCCGTGGGGCGATCTGGCGGCAGGCGCTCCGGTGACCGTGCTGGTGCCCTCGGCACTTGCCCCCGTGCGCGACAAGCCGCTGCCAGCCATGCCCGTGGCGCAGGCGCTCGCCGCCGAACGGTTGGGCAGCACGGGTGAGGGACTGGGTGGCAGTACCCGACATGTCACTGTGGGCGCTGCCGATGGACGCCTGCTTTCGGCCACCGTAAACGCCTCAGACATGGACCTGTGGCTGGCCGAATGCGCCGCCGCCGGTCTTGATCCGCAGGCGCTGGTGCCGGCGGCGCTCGTTCTGCCCCGACCCGACGCCGGTCTGGTCGCAGGCGAGCTTGCCGGCCAGCCGCTGGCGCGCACCGCCGACGCCGCTTTCGCCGGCGAACCCGCGTTGGTCGAGGCACTCGCAGGAACGGGCGGCGTCGTGACGCTCACCGAGTTCGAAATGGCCGAGATGCTGCTGGCCGCACACCGCGCGCCGCCGCTGAACCTGCGGCAGGGACCGTATGCACCGCGCCGCGTCTCGTTCTTCCGCTTGCCCGATTGGGGGCAACTGGCGCGCATGGCCGCCACCGCAGCACTGCTGGCGCTGGCGCTGATGCTGGTGTGGATCGTCAAGTGGAATGCGGACGCCAGCGCGCGCGAGGATGAAGCGCTGGCGCTGGTGCAAAAGCGCTTTCCTGCGGCGACCGATCTCAACGGTGCCGAGCGGCTGGTCGGCGCGGACCTTGCCAAGCGCGGCGAAGGCGGCACCGGATTTCCCGCCCCCACCGCCGCATTGCTCGCCGCGATGCGCCCGGTCCCATCGATCAAGCTGCGCGATCTGGGCTATGCCGGCGATGGCACCTTGCGCTTTACCGTTGCTGCGCCGCGCACCGAGGACGTCAATGCCGTGCTACTCGCGCTGCAACGCGATGGCTGGAAGATCACCGTTCCGCCTGCGCTGGCGCCCGATCCAACCGGCGCGACCGTCGCCGCGATTACGCTGAGGGCACCATGATCGCGCGCATTACCACATGGTTTGGCGGCATGACCCGGCGCGAGCGCACGCTTGTTGGCAGCGCCGCGATCATCACGGCGCTGGTCGTGCTGGTCTATGGCATCATCCTGCCCGTGGGCTCGGCCTTCGATGCCGCTGCACGCCGCCATGCCGAATCCGCCGCCCGCAGTGCGCGGTTGATGGCGCAGGTAAAGCTGCTTGAAAGCCCCGCCCCTGCCGCCGCGCGACTTGCCGGGCCGATCGATCAGGCCGTGGCCGCCAGTGCGCAGGAGGCGGGCTTCGTGCTGCAATCGAACCAGTCGCGCGGCAACGATGCCACCGCGATCATCGTGCCCACTGCCCGGCCGACCGCTGCGCTGGGCTGGCTCGATGCGCTGACGGGCAAGGGCATCGCGATCGACAACCTGACCATCACGCCCGCCGCCGATGGTTCGGTTTCGATCAATGCCACCCTGCGGCGCGCGGGCGCATGATCGGTCGCTGGATCTTCATCCGCGATGGGCGACTTTCCGGCCGCACGAAGCTGGTGCTGGCGGTGCTGTTCTTGTTGGCGATGATCGCGCTCGTGCCGCTGCGGCTGGTGGTGGCGAACGTCCCCGGCCTCACTGCGCGCAGCGTCGATGGGCCGGCGTGGAGCGGCACGATCCGCGATCTGCGCGCGGGGCCACTGCCGCTGGGCGATGTGGACGCCGGGCTGCTTCCGCTTCCGCTGTTGATCGGTCGCCCGGAAATGTGGATCGCCCGCCACGGAACGTCAGCCGCACCCTTTGCGGCCCGCGCGGCAGGCGGTGAAGGCTGGCTGCGGCTGTCGCGCGTGAACGGCACCGTCCCCCTGGCAGATGGCATGGCCGGGTTGCCCGTTGCTTCCGCCAGCTTCACCGATTTCGCGCTGCGCATGGAAGGCGGCAAATGCGTGGAGGCGAGCGGCACCGCCAGCCTCACGCTTTCACAGCTCAGCGTCCTGCTGCCCGATGCGATCGCCGTTTCGGGGCAGGCCCGCTGCGAAGGCGGCGCTCTGCTGGTGCCGATGCAGGGCGCCGGCGGGATGGAACACCTGACCCTGCGCGTGCAGGGCAGCGGAGCATGGACTGCCGACCTCGCGTTGTCCGGCCTGCCCGTGGAAGTCAGCGGCCCCTTGGTCGACATGGGCTTTACCGCCCGCCCCGGCGGCATCGGCTTCCGGGCGAGCGGTCAGTTCTGAGGCGTCTTCGCCGCCAACCGCAGCACGACAGCCCCTGCCAGCGCCGAAAGCGCGGACCCCGCCAAAATGCCCAGCTTGGCCTCTTCCACCAGCAGCGGCGCGGCCGGAAAGGCGAGCGCGGCGATGAACAAGCTCATCGTAAAGCCGATGCCGCACAGCAGGGCGAGGCCCCACAGGTGCGTCAGCGATGTGCCTTCCGGGCGCGGCGCGATGCCCAGCCGTTCACAGCCCAGGATCGCGGCGAGGATTCCCGCCTGCTTGCCCACGAACAGTCCCGCCGCGATGCCCAGCGGCAGGGGCGCGAACAGGCTGCCGGTGCCCAGCGCCACGCCTGCATTGGCAAGGCCGAACAGCGGCACAACGATGAAAGCGTTGGGTTTCACCAGCGCATGCTCCATCCGCAGCAACGCGCTATGCCCCCGGCGATCGAGCGCCATCGGCACCGTGAACGCGGCCAGCACGCCTGCCACAGTGGCATGCACGCCCGAATGGAGCACCGCAAACCACAGCGCTACGGCAGCGGCGGCATAGAGCCAGGGATTGCGTATTCCGAATCGGTTGAAGCCGATCATCAGCGCCAGAACGGCCGCAGCCGCGACCAGCCAGACCCACGATACCCCGGCCGTGTAGAAAAATGCGATGACGGCGACGGCCCCAAGGTCATCGACGATGGCCACCGTCAACAGGAACAGGCGCACCGAAGGCGGCACATTACGCCCCGCCAATGCCAGGATACCCATGGCAAAGGCGATGTCGGTCGCCGCGGGAATGGCCCACCCTTGGAGCAGTGCAGCATCGCTCGATGTCACGGCTAAAAACACCGCCGCCGGCACGACCATTCCGGCCAGCGCGGCGATTATAGGCAGCCTTCGGTGCATGGGGTCGGCCAAGGCTCCGGCAATCGTTTCCCGTTTGATTTCAAGGCCGACGACAAAGAAAAACACCGCCATGAAGCCGTCGTTGATCCATTCGTGGGCATTTGTGAGCAGGTCGACCGGCGTCCACGCGAAATCATGATGAAACAGGTCGTGCCACGCCCCGGACAATGGTGAATTTGCCAGTGCCAGCGCGACGCCGGCGCAGACCATCAGCACTATGCCTGGGGCTGACTCATTATCCATCCATCGTTGCACGATTGTCCGATCACGTTGGTTTCGCGCCATTTTCGAACCATTCCTTGGCTTGGGTGCGTTGCATATACGTACTGCTACTCATACGCTGCCTGTCGGGGTGGTTACCGTCAAACCGGACGGGGGCAAGCATGATGCCGTATGTAACGGCGGTGGAGTGGCTCGGCAGGTTCGAGCATGAACTCCTTCTTTTCGCAGCGGTATGGTTTGCCGTGGGTGCGCTCGACGAACTTGGAGTCGACCTGTTGTGGGTCTGGCTCCGGTTGACGGGACGCGTGTCCACGGGGCGCGCGCCGCAAGATGCCGCCGCGCCTTTGCGTGGCATTGCCGCTGTGCTGGTGCCGGCATGGATGGAGGCGTCGGTCGTCGGGGCGATGATCGCCCATTGCCTGAAGGTGTGGCCGCAGGCCGAACTGCGCATTTATGCCGGGTGTTATCGCAACGATCCCGCCACGCTGGCGGCGATGATCGGCGCCACGACGGGCATGGGCAACGATCCGCGCCTGCGCATCGTGGTGCACAACAAGGCGGGGCCGACGACCAAGGCCGATTGCCTCAACCGGCTCTATGCTGCGCTTTGCGAAGATGAGCGCCGTGGCGCGTTTCGCGCCCGCAGCGTGATCCTGCACGATGCCGAAGACATGGTGCATCCGGCCGCGCTGGCGATGCTCGATCGCGGGCTCGACGAGGCCGAATTCGTCCAGCTCCCCGTCCGCCCTGAACCGCAAGCGCGGTCGCCGTGGATCGCAGGCCATTATTGCGACGAATTTGCTGAAAGCCACGGCAAGGCGATGGTCGTGCGCGACTGGCTGGGCGTGGGCCTGCCTGCGGCGGGGGTCGGCTGCGCCTTTTCGCGCACGGCGATCGAAGCTGTGGCAGAACAACGGGGATCGCCCGATCCGTTCGCCGCCGAATGCCTGACCGAGGATTACGAGTGCGGGCTGCTGATCGGCGAGGCAGGTGGCCGGGCGCGGTTCCTGCGCGCCCGTGACGAACATGGGGATCTGGTGGCTACGCGTGAGTTCTTCCCGTCGCAACTTGGTCCCTCGGTCCGCCAGAAAACACGCTGGCTGCACGGCATCGCCTTTCAGGGGTGGGACCGGCTGGGCTGGAACCTGCATCCGCTGGAATTGTGGATGCGGATGCGCGACCGGCGCGGGCCGCTTACCGCCATCGTTCTTGCCGCGGCCTACCTGCTGGTGATCGTCACGCCGTTGCTGTTCGTGGCCTATCACGCCGGGCTCTACACGCCGCCGCCCTTCAGCCCGGCGATGCGTACTTTGCTGATTGTCAACTTCGTGGCGCTGGTGTGGCGCGTGGCTTCGCGGGCGCTGTTCACCTGGCGCGAATACGGCGCGATGGAGAGTGTCATGTCGGTGTTCCGCATGCCCATTGCCAACGTGATCGCGATCATGGCCGGGCGGCGTGCATTGATGGCCTACCTCGCCGCGCTGCGCAGCGGCCGGGTCAAATGGGATCATACCGTGCACCTGATGCACCCCACGCTGGCACTGGCCCGATGAAGCGCGGATGCTGAAGCCGCCCGCGCTGCGCGCAGCGAAGCCACCCACGGCGATGCCGCGCCCTCGTGGAGAGCCGCTTTATGCGCTGGCGATGATCGTTGCCGGCTGGATTGCGGTGCGCGTGGTGATGATCGGAGCGGTGGAGGATCATGGCGCGGTTCGCATCGTGGAAACGCGCGTGCCGGCACGACATGCCCAGACTTCGGGCCACCATGCGAAATCCGGCGTATCGCTGCGCGCGTTGCCAGTTCCGCTCCATCGCCCGCCAGTCGCTATGCCTGCGCAAGTCCCCGCGCGCGCGCCGCTTGATCCGTTTCTGGCGCCAAGTCTGCCGTACCTCCCCATCGCACCGGCTCCGCTGCCTGTGGCCAATCCTGAGCCAGATCGCACCGGCGCCACGCCGTCGCCGATGCACCTTGCGGGAGGGCACCAGCTGTTGCTGCTTGCCGGCCTGGCCTATATCGAATTGCCCGATGCATTCCGGCCTGCTTTGGCAGCCAGTACGCCACCAGCCGCCCCATCATCCGCAGCAACTGCGCCGGCTTCTGCCCGCGCGGCATCGCGCTGGAACGGCGGAGGGTGGCTGTTGTTGCGCAAGGGACAAAGCGCGGCGGCGCTGGCGACAGGGGCGTCGTCCTATGGCGGCAGCCAGTTCGGCGCGGTGATCCGCTACAGCCTTGCGCCCACCAACCCGCTGAGGCCGCAAGCCTATCTGCGCGTTTCGGGGGCGATCAACGCACCGTTCCGCGATCGGCAGGCCGCGCTGGGACTGGCGTTGCGTCCGCTCCCGCGCGTGCCCGTCGCACTGCTGGCAGAGGCGCGGGCGCAGCAGGGCACCAGTGCCACCCGCCTGCGCCCCGCCGTCGCGCTGGTCAGCGAAGTGCCGCCGCTGCGCCTGCCGTTGGGTGCTGAAGGCGAAGTTTACGGGCAGGTCGGCTGGGTCGGCGGACGCGACGCCACCGGTTTCTTCGATTTGCAGGCCACGGCCGACCGCACCGTGTTGCGCCCCACCGACACCGCCGATCTGCGCGTCGGAGCCGGAGCGTGGAGCGGCGGCCAGCGCGGCGCGGCGCGGCTCGACATCGGCCCCCGCATCACCTTACGCGCGACGGTCGCGGGCACCCCTTCGCGCCTCGCCTTCGATTGGCGTTTCCGCGTGGCGGGCAAGGCCGAGCCGGGTTCGGGACCGGCGCTCACATTTTCCGCCGGCTTTTGACAGCAAGAGCGGCGCGCGGCGTTCCCAAGCGCGTCGGCGTGCGCTAGTCCTGCCGTCAGGATGGATGTCTACCTCCCCATCGCCAATCTTGCGGTCAACGGGTTTGTGATCGTCGGCCTCGGCTTGCTCACCGGCCTGCTTTCGGGGATGTTCGGCGTGGGCGGCGGGTTCCTCACCACGCCGCTGCTGATCTTCTATGGCGTGCCGCCCACCGTCGCCGCCGCATCGGCCGCCAGCCAGGTGACGGGGGCCAGCGTTTCCGGGGCCTTTGCCCATGCCCGGCGCGGCGGCATCGATTACCAGATGGGCGGCGTGCTGGTGGCCGGCGGCGTGATCGGCACCGGCATCGGCGCACTGCTGTTTCGGGTGCTGCAGGCGCTCGGCCAGATCGATACGGTGATCAGCATTCTTTACGTGCTGATGCTGGGCGGCATCGGCGGACTGATGGCGCACGAAAGCATCACCACATTGCGTGCGCAGCGCAGCGGCATCCCGGTGCCAGCACGCAAGCGGCGCCACCATCCGCTGGTTGCCAGCCTGCCATTGCGCTGGCGCTTCTACCGCTCGGGCCTCTACATCTCGCCGCTTGCGCCGCTGCTGCTGGGCACGCTGACCGGCATTCTCACCATGCTGATGGGTATCGGCGGCGGCTTCATCCTTGTGCCCGCGATGCTCTATATCCTCGGCATGAGCGTCAACGTTGTGGTCGGCACCTCGCTGTTCCAGATCCTGTTCGTCACCATGGCCACCACGATGATGCACGCGCTCACCACCCGTGCGGTGGATATCGTGCTGGCGGTGCTGCTGCTGATCGGTTCGGTCACCGGAGCGCAAGTCGGCGCGCAGTTCGCGCAAAAGGCCAAGCCCGAACACTTGCGCCTGATCCTCGCGGTGATTGTCCTTATCGTCGCGGTGCGCATGGCGCTGGGGCTGGGTTATCGGCCGGACGAGATCTACACGATCGTGCCGCTATGAGGTGGCGTCTCGCCTTCCTCGCGCTGTGCACACTGCTGCTCGGCGGCGCCCGCGATCCCATCCTCGTGCCCGAAATCTCGCAGCACGAAGTGCAGGTGCGGCAAGGTTTCACCGGGGCGGACCTGCTGCTGTTCGGGGCCATCCTGACGCCCGAAGGCGCGCGTGCGGCCCAAGACTACGACATCGTCGTGGTCCTCGAAGGGCCGGTGCGGTCGATCGTGGTGCGCGAAAAGCAAAAGGTGGCGGGCGTGTGGGTCAATGCGTCGAGCAATCAGTTCCGTTCCGCCCCCAGCTACTTCGCCATCGCCTCCTCGCGCCCGATCAAGCAGATCGTCGATGACAAGACTGCCGCGATCTATGAATTGGGCCTTGAATGGCTGCAGTTGTCGCCGATCGGCGTGATCGACCCCGCCCAGCAGCGGCGCTTTTCGTCCGGCCTCGTCGATTTCATGCAGCGGCAGGGGCTGTATCAGCAGAACGAGGGCGCGGTGAAGATCAGCGGGCAGGTACTTTATCAGGCCCGCCTCTCGCTGCCCTCGCAAGTGCAGACCGGTACTTACACGGCTGAAACTTTCGCGGTCTATCGCGGCAAGGTGGTGGCGTCTGCCATCACCCGCGTTTCGGTGACCAAGGAAGGTTTCGAACGTTATGTTGCCGTCAATGCTGAGCGCAATGGACTGATTTACGGCCTTTTTGTCGTCATCGTCTCGGTCGGCATGGGCTGGATCGCCGGCCGCCTGTTCGCACTGGTCTGATCCCGATTCGGCTGTCTGCGTAGTCGGCCTCAAACGTCTGATTAGTTGGTTCTTAACCCTCTGCCGGTACCAAAACGGGATGAACGGCCGCCGAGCGGCAGGGGGTTTGGTGACGATGTCCGATATGAGCATCCAGGGGTTCGAACCGGCGCGTCCGGCGGCACCTGCCGATCTCGAGTCTGCACAACCTGCCGCCGCCACCACGGCCGCCGCCGCTTCGCGCGTTGGCCCCCAGTCCATCGCAGACAATGCCCGCCGCCCCATCGGTTACGTGATCGATGTCGCCGGTTCGGGCAGCGCCATCGCGCTCGATCTGACGCGGTTGGAAGAATGCATGGCCGATAGCGATCCGTCGATTTCGCTTTCGGGCCAGGTCGGCAGCCAGATCAAGATCCGCGTCGGCAATTCGTGGCTGCTCGGCAGCGTGCGCACCCAGCGGCAGGATGTGGGCCTCGATGGTGGAATCATCGCCCAGATCGATTTTCTGGGCGAGGGCGACGAGGAGCGCCTGACCGGCAAGATCTATGGCTTCCGCCGCGGCGTTACCCGCTATCCCGTGCCCGGATCGCCGATCTACCCCGCGACCAGCGCCGATCTTCGCCAGATCTATGCCAGCGATGGCCGCACCAATATCACCATCGGCACCGTGTTCCCCACGCGCGATATACGCGCCGGGCTTTATGTCGATGCGCTGCTGGGCAAGCATTTCGCGCTGCTGGGTTCGACCGGCACCGGCAAATCGACCAGCGCCGCGCTGATCCTGCATCGCATCTGCGAACTTTCGCCCGAAGGTCATATCGTGATGATCGACCCGCACGGCGAATATATGCAGGCCTTCCGCAACACCGGCCAACTGCTCGATGTTTCGAACCTGCAGATGCCCTATTGGCTCATGAACTTCGAGGAACACTGCGAGGTCTTCCTCACCGCCACCGGGCCTGACCGTCAGGTCGATGGCGACATTCTCGCCAAATGCATCCTGCAGGCAAGGCAGCGCAATCGATTGGCCGATCAGATCGGCAAGATCACCGTCGATTCGCCGATCCCCTACCTGCTGTCGGACCTGACTAACATTTTACAGAACGAGATGGGCAAGCTCGACAAGGGGCACAATTCCATTCCTTACCAGCGCATCCGCACCAAGATCGAGGAGATCAAGGGCGATCCGCGCTACCAGTTCATGTTCTCCGGCATGCTCGTTGGCGATACGATGGCCGAATTTCTCGCCCGCGTGTTCCGCCTGCCGGCCAATGGCAAGCCGATCTCGATCATCGACGTATCGGGCGTTCCGTCCGAAATCACCTCGACCGTGGTCGCGGTGCTGGCGCGCCTTGTGTTCGACTATGCCATCTGGGCGCGTGACGAGGAAACCCGGCCGGTGCTGCTGGTGTGCGAAGAAGCGCACCGCTATGTGCCGAACGAGAAGAATTCCGACGGTTCGTCGGTCACGCGCATCCTGTCGCGCATCGCCAAGGAAGGCCGTAAGTACGGCGTTTCGCTGGGCCTCATCACCCAGCGCCCGTCGGATCTGGCCGAAGGCGTGCTGTCGCAGTGCGGCACGATCATCGCCATGCGGCTCAACAACGAGCGTGACCAAGCCTTCGTGAAGGCCGCCATGCCCGAAGGCGCGCGCGGCTTTCTCGATTCGATCCCGGCACTGCGCAACCGCGAATGCATTATCTGCGGTGAAGGCGTGTCCATCCCGATGCGCGTGTCGTTTGATGAACTTGATACGATGCTGCGCCCGGCCTCCGCCGATCCCTCGTTCTCGGAACTGTGGAGCCGCAGCGGCGGCGAGGATATGGCCGTAGAACGCACGGTACAACGCTGGCGCGCGCAATCGCGTTAATTTGCCGCTCTTACAAAGCCGGCACCATCCGTCCGGCACCTTCCCCATCAGCATGCGTTTCTTCGGCGCATTCGTCTTCGGGAACAGCCCGAGCCTTATCGCGCCAGCCGGGGCGACGATAGGCCACGATGGCCAGCGCCGTCGCCACGAACGAGCCGACTGGAAACGCCAGCCACAGGGCATCGGCCCCCATCAGCGGGTACAAGAAGTAGTAAAAGCCGAGCCGCCCCGGATACATCGCGATGCCCAGCACCACCAGCGGGGCGATGACGACGCCGCCGGCGCGCATCGTACCAAACAGGATCATGGTCACACCGAACAGGATATAGCTCCAGCTCGCCAGAATCTGAATGTGGCGGGCCAGATCGACCGCCGGGCTGGCGGGGCCAAGGAACAGTTCCAGCACGGGCCGGTCGAACAGCAACAGCAGCGCGGTCATTGCCCCGGTGATCGAAACGTTCAGAATCAGGCCGGCTCGGGTGATTTTGCCCAGCCGCTCGGATAGTCCGGCCCCGATGGCTTGCGCGGCCATGGCGCTCAGCGCGGCCGAAATCGCCATCGCCGGCATCTGCAGATACGTCCACACCTGCAGCGAAGCACCATAGGCCGCGCTCGCCAGCGCGCCTTCGCGGTTGACGAGCCCGACCATGATGATCCCCGCCATGGAGATCAGCAACATCTGCGCGCCCAACGGCAGGCCCTTGGTCACGATATAGCGTAGTTCATCACGAGCCGGGATCAGATAAGCGATTTCGGCCCCGCGCAAGCGCAGCGGCAGGTTGCGCGCATAGACATAAATCACCAGCCCGATCATCGAAACATAGGCGGAGATGGCGGTCGCGAGTGCCGACCCGGCGATGCCCATCTTCGGGAATGCCCCTGCACCCGCGATCAGTAGCGGGTTGAGCGCCACATCCAGCACCACAGCCAGGATCATGAACCGCAGTGACGTTTGCGCGTCTCCGGCACCGCGCAGCCCCATGCCCAGCATGACTGTGATGATTGATGCGGGCATGGCAACGAAGATCACGCGCAAATAGGTCGCGGCGAATGTGAAGATTTCCGGCGGCGTCGACATGGCGCGCAGCAGCGCCGGGGCAAGCACCCACCCGGCCACTGAAACCACCAGCGAAAGCGCGACGCAGAACCCGATCGCTGTGCCGAATGTGCGCCGTGCGGCATCGATATTGCCCGCACCGAATGCCTGCCCCACCTTGACCGTTGCCGCCATGCCGAAGCCGAACACGGCGGAAAACACCAGGAACATCACAATGTTGGCATTGGCCGTCGCGGCCAGTGCGCTTTCGCCCAGCATCCGGCCGACCCACACAGCATTGACTGAACCGTTGAGCGACTGGAGAATGTTCGAAACCAGCGTCGGCGCCGAAAACACCAGCAAGGTGTGCAGGATCGGACCTTTGGTCAGGTCGCGCCCACCGTTGCCAAAACGCCCTTGCTGCGCCTGCGCCGCTGGATGATCCGATGGATCGGCGGGGGCGGGTCGGTCCAAGGGTTCAGTCCTTCTTCTTTAACGCGGCGAGAGCGGCGAAAGCTCCCGATCCAGCCTCGCCGGCCAGCCCATGCTTCTGCCGTGCGGCATCGGCGTTCGGACCTTCGGCAAACGGATCGATCGCCAGCGCCAGCGACTGCGCGATGGCCTCGCCCAGATCGAATGCCGTGCCTTCGTATTCAATTTCGTCGCAATCGTCGGCACCGATTTCCACTTCTTCGTCGGGGCGATGCGCGCCCGCCGGGTGCGCGAAACGAAAGCTCAGCGGTTCATCGATCCGCACCGGAAAATCTTCTCCGGAAATCGCGCAGATCTGCACGATGTCGGCGGTCAGCCGACCGGTCGCGGTCACTTTGGAACCCTCGACGATCAGCCGTACTTCGGCGCGCATCGCGGGGATCGCGGTCAGGTCGAACCGCGCAGACAGCCGCCGCCGCTCTGCCTCGTCGGGTTCCAGAACCACCGGCTGGTCGTTGATCTGGCGCAGATCGATCACGCGCGAAAATTCGCTTCCATTGCCCTTGGCCTTGGGATCGCTCATCGTCCGATCTCCGCTGCCAGCACCCGGTGCGCCGGCGCCAGGTCCAGGCCGGCGGCAAAGGCGCGCGCTCGCCGGGCTACGGTCATGGCCTCCGCACCTTCTATCAGCGTAACGTTGCGGGCCACCGCATCGGCCATCTGCTGCTCGTCGCCGCTGGCCAGCGCCTCGCGATAGGCACCCAGCCGGCCGCCCAGCGTGCCCATCAGCTTGCCCATGTGCTTGCCCACCACCACGTCGCCCACGCCGCTTTCACGCATCTGGCCGTCCATATCGTCGACGAACAGTTCGGTCAGCCGCACCGACGGCGCGATCAGTTCGGCCTCGCGTTCCATGCGCAGCAGCACGATGGAAAGGATCATCGTGATGGCATCGAACCGCCCGGAAACGGTGTCGGCGATACCGCAATCGCGATACCATTCCTTTTCGCGCGCGATTTCCACCACGCGGTGCCACAGCGGGCGCGCGTCATCGCGGTCGTCGCGCCGGGCTTCCAGACGCGCACCGAACAGCCGGGAGATGATGCTCATGGAAAACCGTTCCTTTGTCTCGTCGATGCCGCGCCCGTTCAGCGCGGATTAAATGGCCGGGGGGCAGATGGCGACATCGCTGCCATTGCGGTAACGCGCTTTGGACCCTAAGGCATGGGCGATATAGGGTGCTTGCACGGTAAGGCAAATGTCGGCTGGCAGGCCCGATGGCAACGGCGCACTTGTTGCGTCCTGATTGAAATGCGGAGTTCTGAATGCGCTATGATCGGCTGATGGTTCGCGGCACGGCGGCTATGTTGCTTGCGGTCCTTTCTGCCGGTTGCGCCAGCATCAAGGACCATCGTGGCTATCTGATCGATCCGGCGCTGACCGATGCGATCCAGCCCGGCGTCGACAACCGCACTTCGGTGGAGCGCGCACTGGGCCAGCCCACGTTCAAAAGCCAGTTCGGTCCGCCGACGTGGTACTACATGTCGATCGACACCAAGCAGCACCCGTTCACCCGCCCGCGCACCAGCGCGCAGACGGCGATGAAAATCAATTTCGATGGCGCAGGCAATGTCGCCAGCGTGCAGCGCGATGGCATCGACAAGGTGGTGCGGATCAACCCGAACGGCGACAAGACGCCGACGCTGGGCCGCAACCGCAGCTTCTTCGAAGACCTGTTCGGCAATATCGGCCAGGTCGGCGCGGTTCCGGGTGCAGGCGGTGGCGGCAGCGCACCGGGTGGCACCGGCCCCAACGGCAGCTGATCGACGCATCATGTAAGGGTAAGAGGGTCGCCTTCATCGGCGGCCCTTCTTGTTTGCAAATCCTGCGCGCCCCATATCGGCGGCATGGACGAGAGCAGGGCTAGCCACGGCCTGATCCAGTGGCACGGCACAACCATCATCGGCGTGAAAAAGGGCGGTCGTACCGTCATCGCGGGCGATGGTCAGGTTTCAATGGGCAACACGGTGATGAAGCCGAATGCCCGCAAGGTTCGCCGTATCGGGGACGGCAAGGTGATCGCCGGTTTTGCAGGCGCGACAGCCGATGCCTTCACCCTGTTCGAACGGCTGGAACGCAAGCTGGAGCAGCATCGCGGCCAGCTGATGCGGGCTGCTGTCGAGCTCGCCAAGGACTGGCGGACGGACAAGTACCTCCGCAATCTTGAAGCGCTGATGATCGTGGCCGATGCGGAAACGATGCTGATCCTGACGGGCAACGGTGATGTGCTCGAACCCGAAGGCGGGATCGCCGCAATCGGTTCGGGCGGCAACTATGCGCTTTCCGCCGCCAAGGCTCTCGATCCTTACGAGGACGATCCCGAAAAGATCGCCCGCCGCGCCATGCAGGTGGCAGCCGAGGTCTGCGTCTTCACCAACGACCGCGTCACCGTCGAAGAAATCTGAACCCAGTCCCCCTCCCGCTTGCGGGAGGGGTTAGGGGTGGGCTGGCTCACCCCCTTCCCCAAGGGAACCCCATGATCGAATCACTCACCCCTAAGGCTATCGTCCGCGCGCTGGACGAACACATCGTCGGCCAGCAGGACGCCAAGCGCGCCGTTGCCGTAGCGCTGCGCAATCGCTGGCGCCGTCAGAAACTGCCGCCCGAACTGCGCGACGAGGTCAGCCCCAAGAACATCCTGATGATCGGCCCGACGGGCTGCGGCAAAACCGAGATCAGCCGCCGTCTGGCCAAGCTGGCAGACGCGCCGTTCGTGAAGGTGGAGGCGACCAAGTTCACCGAAGTCGGCTATGTCGGCCGCGACGTCGAACAGATCGCCCGCGACCTTGTCGAAGAAGCGATCCGACTGGAAAAGGAGCGCCGCCGCGATGCGGTGCGCGAAGCCGCCGGCAAGGCCGCGATGGACCGCCTGCTGAAGTCGCTGGTTGGCGATGGCGCGAGCGAGGCAACCCGCGAAAGCTTCCGCTTGCGCCTTGCCGATGGCTCGATGAACGACGTCGAGGTCGAGATCGAGGTGGAGGATGCGCCGTCGATGCCGATGGACATTCCCGGAATGCCCGGCGGCGTCGGCATGATCAACTTGTCCGACATGATGGGCAAGGCGTTCGGCAAGCAGCAACTGAAGCGCCGCAAGATGCGCGTCGCCGATGCCTGGGACAAGCTGGTCGACGAAGAATCGGAAAAGCGCATGGACCAGGACGACGTCGCCCGCGTCGCGCTCCAGAATGCCGAGACCAACGGCATCGTCTTCCTCGACGAGATCGACAAGATTGCGGTTTCCGACGTGCGCGGCGGATCGGTCAGCCGCGAAGGGGTGCAGCGCGATCTGCTTCCGTTGATCGAAGGCACCACGGTCGCCACCAAATACGGTCCGATGAAAACCGACCACGTGCTCTTCATTGCATCGGGCGCGTTCCACGTCGCCAAGCCGAGCGACATGCTGCCCGAACTGCAGGGACGTCTGCCGATCCGGGTCGAGCTGAAGGCGCTGACCGAGGACGACTTCGTGCGCATCCTCTCGGAGACGCGCGCGAACCTCGTCGAGCAGTACAAGGCGCTGTTAGGTACCGAGCAGGTGACGTTAGAGTTCTCTCAGGACGCGATTGTCGCGATTGCCCGAATTGCGGCACAAGTGAATGAATCCATTGAAAATATCGGTGCACGACGGCTGCAAACCGTGATGGAGAAGCTGCTGGAGGAAGTCAGCTTCGAAGCCGAGGATCGGGGTGGCACCACCGTGATGGTAGACGAAGCCTATGTCGCTGATAAACTGGCAGTTCTTGCCGGAAATGCAGACCTTTCGAAGTACATCCTCTAGCCTGCGCAGAATGCGGCGGAGGCGAGGTCGTAGCTCGCCCCGCTGCCCTGCCAGATCTCGCCGAAATCAAAGGCTTGGTCGGGTGTGAAGACCACCAGAACGCGCTTTAGATCGGGCGCGATCAGGTTGCGCACCTGCACCCCCTCCACATCCCCCCGCCGCTCCACCAGCCGCACCTCTCCAGCGCATCCTTTCAACGGTGCCGAGAACCCCCAGGCGCCCAGTGCAACATAACCGATAGCAGGGTCTCCCTGCCAGATTATCGAGAGACTGCGGTCGTTTAGCAGCTTTCCGTTCATCAAGGCCTGATCGAATTTCACCAGATCGCGCGCCGGGCCGACCAATGCCCCCGCTGCGCCGTAGGTCGCCACGTTGACGCGCCCGCCGGATGCTGAAAAGGCAAACCTTTCCATGGGCTTGGCAAGGCGGGTAGCGCCCATGCCAGCAGGCCGGAACACCTCGCGGCGCAGGATGTCAGTAAAGGGCCGGCCAGCCGCCTGCTCCATCATCGCCGCCGCCACGATGGTGTCGCAATTGTTGTAGCGGTACGAGCCTTGCTCCCCCGCAGGCGGCCCGGCACAAAAACCGGTGGCATCGGCAGATGTGCCGGCTTGCCTCGATTTTCGCATGTAAAACGGGGGGATGGCGTCGCCCACGGCTCCATCGCTGGGGTTGGCGAGGCCCGATGTGTGGTTGAACAACTGCCGCGTCGCCACACCCGCACGGGGATGCCCGGCGAAGGCGGGAAGCCGCGAGGCCAGCGTATCGTCGAGCGACAGATGCCCTTGTTGCGCCAACCGCGCCGCCGCAACTGCGGTAACCTGCTTGGAAACCGACCCCCAGATCCAGATTTTCTGCGCCGGTATGCCCACCGTGCGGTCGAGCAAGACATCCGTCGCATTGCCGGCCAGGACTTGTCCGCGAAAACCGTTGTTCGCCAGCGTGTTGATGGCCGAATCCAGCGATTGGGCCATGGCCGGTGCAGGCGCCAGCGCCAGTGCGGCAGAAACGAGCAGCAGACGCATCCAGACATCCCCCAACCTTCGATCGGCTGAATAATGCCGATCTTGCGGCCAAGAACCATATGCCTCATGGGGTGGTTCCGCGATCCGCAAGGGGGCCGAATGACCCAGTACGTGACACCCGAAGACCGCCCGATCTATCGTCTGCTGACTGGCAAGGACGACCGCGCCTTTTGCGAGCGCGTCTCCGAAGCGCTGGAGCAGGGCTGGCGGCTTTATGGCTCCCCCTCGATCCACTGGGATGTGGAAGGTAGCTGCATGAAGGCCGCGCAGGCCGTCGTGTGGCATCAGGCAAATGTTATCAAGGATTAAGCACGGGAACGCATCGCGTCCTGATCCGTCATGACTGGACCAGCAAGCGGATTGGAACGATCATGGACGACACGATCAAGACGCTGCAGCCAGCTGAAGACCTCGCCAAGCTCCGCCGCCCGCCGTTCCCCGGAGAAAGCTCGGATTACCGTGCCGCGAGGACCGCGTTGCTGGCCGAGGAAATCGAGTTTCGCCGCCACATGACGCGCCTTTGTGCACAGCGACAGGCGCTGCCACCGGGGCCGGTGATCACCACGGACTATCGCTTTCGTGACGCCAACGGCGCCGAAACGTCTCTGTCCGGTTTGTTTGGCGAGCATCAAACGCTGGTCACCTATTTCTGGATGTATGGCCCGAAGCGCGCGCGTCCATGCCCGATGTGCACAAACTTGCTGGGTGCCCTGAACGGCAATGCTGCCGATATTGCACAGCGTGTTGCGCTCAAGGTTCTCGGGCGCAGTCCGGTGGAACGGCAGATCGCGTTCGCCGTTGAACGCGGCTGGCGGCACCTCGACTTCGTCCAGACGATCGGGGGCGATTATGCGAGCGATCTGGGCCTGCTGAACGCGGATGGCACCGAAAACCCGGCGCTGGTGGTCTATCGCAAGGATGGCGATGAGGTGCGGCTGTTCTACGCCGCCGAAATGCCGGGAAAGGCCGCCGATCTGGGGCAGGACCCCCGCACCGCCCCCGACATCGCGTCGCTGTGGTCAATATTGGACCTTACGCCCGAAGGCCGCGATGGCGATTGGTATCCCAAGCTCGCGTATTGAACCTTGGCGGCTACTCCGCCGCCTCGCTGATTTCTTCGCTCTCCGCCGCCTGCCGGTTCCACATCTCGGCATAAAGGCCGTTGCGGCGCAGCAGGTCGGCGTGGCTCCCCTGTTCAGCCAGCCGACCCTGATCGAGCACCAGAATATTATCCGAATCGGCAATGGTCGACAGCCGGTGCGCGATCGACAGCGTGGTGCGGTGGCTGGCGACGGCGCGCATTGTGCCCAGGATGTCCTGCTCGGTGCGGGTGTCGAGCGCGGAGGTCGCTTCGTCGAACAGCAGGATCGGCGGGTTTTTCACCAGCGTTCGCGCGATGGCGACGCGCTGCTTTTCGCCGCCGGAAAGCTTCAACCCGCGCTCGCCCACTTCGGTATCGAGCCCCTTGGGCAGCCGGGCGATGAACTCCGAGATCGAGGCACCCTTCGCCGCCGCTGTCACGTCGTCCGCCGTCGCGCCTTCGCGTCCGTAGGCGATGTTGTAGCCGATGGTATCGTTGAACAGCACCGAATCCTGAGGCACGATGCCGAGTGCGGCGCGGAGCGATGTCTGCGTCACTTGGGCGATATCCTGCCCGTCGATCAGGATGCGGCCCGAAACGGGGTCGTAAAAGCGGAACAGCAACCGCGCGATGGTCGATTTGCCCGCGCCCGAAGGCCCGACGATGGCGACGCGGCTGCCCGCCGGCACTTCGAATGACAGGCCGTGCAGGATCGTCCGGTCAGGGTCATACCCGAACACCACGTTGTCGAACACGACCGATGGCCGCTGCACCACCAATGCCGGAGCGCCGGGAACATCGGCGACTTCGACCGGCGTGTCGATCAGGCGGAACATCTCGGCCATGTCGATCAGCCCCTGTCGGATGGTGCGATAGACCATGCCCAGCATGTCAAGCGGGCGGAAAAGCTGGGTCAGGTAAGTTTGCACGAACACCAGCTGGCCGGCGGTGTATTGGCCCTTCGACCAACCCCATACGGTATAGGCGAGCGCGCCCGCCATCAGCAGGTTGACCACCAGCGCCTGCGCGATGTTCAGCAGGGCCAGGCTGTTTTCGCTTTTGACCGCCGCTTCGGCATAAGCGCCGGTTGCCGCCGCATAGCGGGCTTCCTCGCGCTTTTCGGCACCGAAATACTTCACCGTTTCGTAGTTCAGCAGCGAATCCACGGCGCGTGAAAGCGCCTGGCCGTCGAGCCGGTTCATCCTTTCGCGCAAGTGGGTGCGCCATTCGGTGATGGTGCGCGTCACCCAGATATAGGCGACGACCGCCACGCCGGTCGCCGCGACCAGGCCCCAGCCGAAATTCAGCTGGAAAATGATGGCGACGACAATGAGTTGCAAGACCGTGGGCGCGATGTTGAACAGCATGAAATAGAGCATCGTGTCGATGCTTTTGGTGCCGCGCTCGATCACCTTGGTGACCTCGCCCGTTCGCCGCGCCAGATGGAACCGCAGCGACAAGCGGTGCAATTGCGCAAAGACATTCTCTGCCAGCGACCGGGTGGCGTCCTGTCCCACGCGCTCAAACACGATGTTGCGCAAGTTGTCGAAGCTGACGCCCAGGAAACGCCCGGCGGCGAACCCGACCACCATGAGCAGCACGAATGTTGCGATCCGCGGGCCTGTCACGTTCATCGCATCCACTGCCCACTTCAGCAGGTAGGGCAGGGCCAGCTGCGTCGCGGTGGATAGAAGGATGAACAGGCTGGCGACGACGATACGCACGCGCAGCGCGGGGTTGTCGCGCGGCCAGAGGTAGGGGAGGAAACGGCTGAGCGTTCCCCAGCCATCATGGCGGGCATTCGGATCGTTGGTGGCGGTATCTGGTGGCATAGTCCCCAGATAGGGCCTTCGTCGCCAAGCGCCAGCCCTGCCGGCACCTTACATGGTGCGTTACATCGCCGCGAGGGTATTCTCCGGCAGGTCGAACAGGATGCGCCGCGACGCGAAATCGATGGCGACGCGATGGAACAGTCGCAACTGGTTCATGCCCATCAGCATCGCCGGCCGCCGCGTGAGGTTCAGGCTTTCGAACGGCGGCGCGTCGGCAAATAGCAGCGTCGTGTTGGTCATGTTCAGCCTGCCGACTTTCAACAGGCGTGCCATGCCGATATCGGCGGTGATCTTCTGTCCGGTCACGGAAACGAGCTGCGTGGTTTCGCCTTGGTGCCGGCGCGAAAGGGCGCGCTGCAGGGCGCGGTTGCCGATCGAGGAATCGGCCCCAGTATCGATCAGGATATCGGTAGCCACGCCATCGATCATGGCGTCGGCCATGATCAACTGGCCGGACCGCCGCCGCGCGGTGACGACGATCTCGAAACCCCGGTTGCCGCCCAGATCGCCCGCATCGCCGATGGCCATCGTGTTCTTGTCGAAATCGAGCAGCACGCGCTGGCTTTGCAGGCTATCGAGACCGATGATCCCGTCTGCGCCGATATTCTGCCCTTCGAGCAAGGGAGCGGTGAGGCTGTAGAAGCTGCGGCGGCCGAGATTGATCTCGTCGATATCGACGAGATCGACCTGCTGACTGCCGGCGACGGTAATCACTATCCCTTGGCCGCTTGTAACCAACCCCAGCCGGGCGGCCACATCGCGCGCCAGCACGGTACGTTCGGCGCCGGTATCGATCAGGAAGCGGAACGGCCCTTTGTCGCCGATATGCACCGGCACGGTCATGCGATCATGCAGGTCGCGCCCCGTGTCCATCACTTCGATGCTCGATGCTTCAGGTGCCGATTGCTGCGCAACGGCGATGGGATAAGTGGCGATCATGGGCAACAGCGTGGTTGCCGCAAGTAGCGGATGAAAAGCCATGGCATCGTTCTCCACCGCCGATGCTACGCCTGTGTGGGGCGGTCCGCCATCGCTGATTGTGCGCGATGCTGCGCTTTTTATTGCTGCGTTGCAGGCGCGCGCCGATACGTCAGAGCAGCGAGGATTTCGCCCAGCATTCCGGTGATTTCCGCGAACAAGGCGTGCCCGGTTAGCCGCAGCGTAACCAGCCAGCACGCGATGCCGGCGGCAATCATGCTGAGCGCCTGGACGATGCCGGTTTCGCTGGCCGGATGCCACAGCGCATAGCTCGCCAAAAGGGGGCCGACCGCCGCGAGGGTGGCCAGTGCGCTGCGAAGATAAACCAGGGCCAGTTCACGCCAGCGGAAGCCGAGCATGTCGCGCATGAACGGCGCGTAGATCGCGATCCACAGCAGGCCGTGGGCAAAACGTGAAATTGCCACCCAGCGCAGGCCGAACGGCGCGCTGAGCGCAATCAGCAACACAGAGGCAACCGTTTCCAGGATGTTGCGGTGGATCAGGCCCTTCATCCGGTTCAGCAACAGGGGAAGATCGGCATTGAGCGGCAGCGCGACATAGCACAATTGCGCCAGCGCGACCCACACCAGCAGAGGGGCCGTCGCCATCCAGCGCGGGCCATAGAGCACGCTGACGAGCGGTTCCGCCAGAACCGCGATTCCCGCCATCGCCGGCCAGGTCACGCCGGTGTAGGCCGCAACCACGCGCAAATAGGGCGGCCCCAACGGTGCGCCTTCATCGCGAACGCGGCGAAAGGCAGGGTAGAAAACCCCCGTTACCGCGCCTGCCACCAGCATCCGCAGTTGGAGTGCAAGGCCGGAAGCGCGGGCAAACAAGCCGACGGCGGTGTTGTCGATCAGGCGTCCGATGACCAGTTCGGGCGCGCGCCCGGTGATCGAATTGCAGGTGGCGAGCACGCTGTTGGTGCCGCCGATTTTCAGCACCGGCCCCGCGCCCTTAAGCCGCAGCGGCCAGGGCAACATCAGTCCGGCACGCCACTGGCTGACGATCAACCGCGCACCCTGCTGTGCAAAGGCACCCCACGCCAGTGCCAGCGCGCCGTGGCCAAGCAGCGCCAGAGTCACTGCCGCGCAGGCATTCGCGACCGATGAACCAACCTCGATCATGGTGTTCGACTTGTAGTCCATCCGCCTTTGGCACGTTGCCTGCGGCACGATGGAGAGCGGCACCAGCAGATAGGAGCAGGCGATCACCAGCGTGATCGGCAGCAATTGCGGATCGCGATAGAACCACGCGATGGGCTGGGCGGCGGCGATTGCCAGCAGCGCGATGCCCCAAGCGAACACGACCGAGATTGTGAACGCGGTGTGCAGCTTGTCCGGCGTCAGGTCGCGCTCCCCGTTGATATAGCGGGTGACGCCGAAATCCTGAAGGAACGCGACGATCGTCACCGCCGCGAAGGCGATGGAGAAAAGGCCCAGCTGCGCTGGGGTGATGAACCAGCGCGCCAGCACCACGCTCGTCGCGAACTGGATCGTGAATGAGGTATATTGCGACACCAGTGCCCATGCGGCCGCGGTGCGCACCGACATCGCCGGCGGGATCGCCTCGGCGGTCATGCTTCGCTTTCGAGAAAGCTGGGGAAAGTTGCGCCGCCCGCCGCCCCACGGCTGTGCGCCCGGCGGCGCCATCGCAGCATCGGCCGGGCGAGCACGGGAAACAGCTGCCAAATGGCGAAGGCAACGCGCCAAACCGGACCGTCCACCTGTCCGCTGATGGAGCGGAGGTCGGCCAGGCCGCGCCGGGTATCGCCATCAACGATGCGGTCTATCGCATGCTCGAAGGCCAGCGCCGACTGGCTATCGGCCAGCAGCTTGTCGAGCAAAACGCCCTCCGGTGCGCCGGCGGGAAGCGAGGCCCGCGCCTTCTCATAGACACGGATATTGCCGAGCAGCATTCGTCCGGCATTGGCTGAGGCGCTGCCGGGGCGGACACGATATTCGCCCAGAACCTCGTCGATATAGCGGGCTTTGCCGCCCAGCAGCATCAGGCGCACCCACAGGTCGAAATCCTCGGACTGCGCCATGTCGGTATCAAAGCCGCCGATCCTTTGGAAATCGTCCCGGCGAAAGGTGGTGCCGATATAAACGTTGAAGGACCGGTCGAGCACGTCGGCCAGCGATCCGAGCACGCCATCGCCGGTGCCTTGCTTGCGTTCCACACAAGTACGCTCGCGGGCGACCGCCCCGAATATCCGGGCATTGCAGGTGGCCAGGCGAATCTGCGGATCGCCTTCCAGCACAGGCACCACGCGGGCAAGGTACTCGGGGCGATAAAGATCGTCGCCATCAAGCAGCGCGATCAACGGAGCGGTCGATGCAGCGACGGCCCGGTTGCGCGCGGCCGACACGCCGTTGTTGGTCGTGGCCAGAAAGCGGATGCGCGGATCGCCCAGAAACGGCGCAACAGCGGCGGCGACATCGTCAGGAGCGCCATCGTCGATCACGACGCACTCCCACTCGGTCAGGGTCTGCCGCTCCAGCGACGTGAGGGCTTCGCCAAGCAGATGCGCCACTCCATAAGCAGGCACAATCACCGAGACGCGCGGTGGAGCGCCGGCGGAAGGCGCGACGTTGGTTGGGCTAAGGCTCATATCGCCATCGCAATAGCGGCCGCGCGCTTAAGGATTGGCTTACGCACAGGGAGTCGCACCCGATTCTCTAGATTCCGGCTATTGCTGCGGGCGGCTGGGGCGAATTGTTACAGCCAAAATCACGCATTTTCAGTCATTTGGGCCAAAAAACGAAGAAAACTGCAAAATGTGTTTGACGGTTGTGGGGTGTCTCCATATATGCGGCTTCACCGGAGGGGAGCGGCGGTTTCGATCGCTTCTAGCTCTTCCTCGGTCGCCAAATCAGACGGATAATTGGTTCCCCCGGTGGGTTAAATCGGGGGATGACCGGTTGTCCGGTGTTTCTGTCTCTGACGGGATGGATTGGTTGGGTTCTTTGACATTGTTAGTTTAGATGAAGGGACATGTGGGCGACGGCGCCTGCTTCCGGGGGTCTTTGGGCTCCGGATAGCAGTTTAAATCAAGCCGATGCATTGCATGTCCTAACGTAACCATACGTTTGACAAGTGCAGGTATCGGCTCCCGGAGTTCGGTGTTTGCGGGTTGGCGGCTTTCGGGTCGTTTCCGTGGACATTGTGACATCAACTTGAGAGTTTGATCCTGGCTCAGAACGAACGCTGGCGGCATGCCTAACACATGCAAGTCGAACGAACCCTTCGGGGTTAGTGGCGCACGGGTGCGTAACGCGTGGGAATCTGCCCTTTGCTTCGGAATAACAGTTAGAAATGACTGCTAATACCGGATGATGTCTTCGGACCAAAGATTTATCGGCAAGGGATGAGCCCGCGTAGGATTAGGTAGTTGGTGGGGTAAAGGCCTACCAAGCCGACGATCCTTAGCTGGTCTGAGAGGATGATCAGCCACACTGGGACTGAGACACGGCCCAGACTCCTACGGGAGGCAGCAGTGGGGAATA
>DAICYJ010000013.1 GCA_027311705.1 Novosphingobium sp.
CACGTTGGCCAGCGGCACGACCAGCGTCTGGTCGCCCACGTTGACGACCATGCCGTCCGAAATGGCGAGGGTGAGCGGCAGGGTGAGGGTGAACACGGTGCCCGCACCGGGTTCGGATTCGATGGTGATGCGGCCGCCCAGTTCCTTCACGTTCTGGCGCACCACGTCCATGCCCACGCCGCGGCCCGAAATGTTGGAGACTTGTTGCGCGGTGGAGAAGCCCGGCGCGAAAATCAGGAGGTCGATTTCCTCTTTCGACATAATCGCATCGGGGGCGACGAGACCCTTTTCGATGGCCTTGGCCAGCACACGTTCGCGGTTGATCCCGCGCCCATCGTCGGAAATGCGGATCAGGATGCGGCCGGACCGGTGCTCGGCAGAGAGGCCCAGCGTGCCTTCGGCAGGCTTGCCGGCGGCGATGCGTTCCTCGGCGCTTTCGATGCCGTGGTCGACCGCGTTGCGGATCAGGTGCGTCAGCGGTTCGCCAAGGCGTTCGATCACGGTCTTGTCGAGCTCAGTCGTTTCGCCCGACACTTCGAGGCGGACGTGCTTGCCGGTGCTGGAGGTGAGTTCGCGCAGGATGCGCGGCACGCGGCTGAACACGGACCCGATCGGCTGGGCGCGGATGGCCATCGCCGATTCCTGGATATCGCGGGTCAGCGATTCGAGCACGGTGAGTTCTTCCTTGGCGGCAAGGCCGTCGCCCGCCAGCCGCTGCGCCATCATGGCCTGCGCGATCACCAGTTCGCCGACCGCGTCGATCAGCTTGTCGAGCTTGCCGAGTTCGATGCGGATCGATTGGCCGGGCATCGGCGGTGCGGGCGGGGCCTGCTGACTGTTGCGCGCAGAATCCGCGTCTGCCGGCTGCGGCGCGGCAGAATTGACCGCATGCGTTTCGGCAGGCGCAGCCACGGCGACGGGTGCACGCGGTACAGGCAGGCGCAGCGGAGGCATGGCCTCATCGCCGGTGGCCAGGCCGCACTCTTCCCCGACGAAATCGAAGATGTCGCGCGCCTGTTCTTCGGTCACGTCGGCGGGGAAACGGAACGTCCAGCCAAGATAGCCGGCACCGGGATCGAGCGTATCGAGCGGCGGCACATGGCCGACATCGCATTCCATGCAAGCGCCGCCCAGCGCGATAACTTCGCGCAGCATCAGCATAGGTTCGCTGCCGTTGCGCATGGCACCGGCGTGTGGGCGAACCTTCAGCAGCCAGGGTTTACCGGCCGGTTCGGCTTCTGGTTCGGCGGCAGCAGCAGCGCCCATCGAACCGGTGATATCGTCGAGCATGGCGTCGAAATCGAAATCGAAGTCGGCGGCGGGCGCTTTGGGTTCGAGCTCGATTTCCTTCGCCACGGGCGCGGCGGCCGCAGGCGGGGGTGCAACGCCGGCGTTGGCGGCTTGCGCGGCGGTCAGTTCGGCCAGCAGCGATACGTCGTCCGGTTCCTCACCGGCACCGCGCGCAGCGTTGACATGATCGGCCAGCGTATCGAGTGCGCGCAGCATCAGATCGAGCAGGTCGTCGGTCAGCGGCACGATCTCTTCGCGCACATCGGACAGCAACGTTTCAAAAATGTGGGTAAACGCCTGAAGGGCAAGGTAGCCGAAAGCACCTGCCCCACCCTTGACCGAATGGACCGCGCGGAACACCGCGTTAACCGTATCGGCATCCTGCGTGCCAGCCTTGCAGGCGGCGAGGCCCGATTCGGCGGCCGCGAGTGATTCTTCGCACTCTGCAAAGAAGATGGCCTGGATTTCTTCGGCGTTCATGCGGAAATCCTGTCGAAGAGTTCGGCTTCAAGGCCCAGCTGGCGGGCGGTATCCTGCAACGTCGGCGAGGCCTCGATATGCGCGCCATCTCCGGTGCGCCGCGCGCTGACGAGCAATTGCAGCATCACCTGGCCAATCTGGGTGCATTCGCGGGCGTCGATTTTCAGCACGCCCGATCCCAGCGCGGCGATCATTTCGGGCAAAAGCGCCTCGGCGGCGGCCCGGTCGCACCGGGCTGGCAGAGTGATCGTCGACATCTTCGGGTTGCCCCCTTTGCATGACACGTAAGCCGGCAGCGTTCGGTAACTGGCCGGCACTTCGAGTTGCTGGGTAGACCCAAAGCGGCAAAGGTCAGCTTTCGCAGGACTTAGGGTGAGATACCTATGTGGCCGCGCAGGATTTGCAGGGGGTTGGGCGGTTAACAGGGCCTTCGAAAGGCGCCCGAATGCAGGCGTCTGCAGTTACAAGGTTCCCCGCCCCATGCACGAAGCACGCGTTCTTGTGGTCGACGATTCAGCCGCGATGCGCGCGCTGTTTTCCGACATTCTCGATCAGGCGAAGAACGTGGTGGTTGTCGGCGCGGCTTCGAACGCCGCCGATGCACGCGAACAGATCGCCGAGTTGAAGCCCAACGTGATCACGCTCGACGTGGAAATGCCGGGGATGAGCGGCATCGAATTCCTTGAAGAAATCATGGAATCGAACCCGCTGCCGGTGGTGATGCTTTCCAGCCTGACGCAGGCGGGCACTGAAACTTCGCTCAAGGCGTTCGAACTGGGCGCGGTGGAGTGCTTTCCCAAGCCGCTGAAAGCGACGCCCGAACAATTCAACAAGTCGGTCGGCAAGCTGGGCAAGATCGTGCTCGCTGCAGCCAACAGCAACGTGCGCGATCGCAAGGCATCACGCGAACACAAGGCGCACGATACCGCAGCATTTTCGTGGAACGGCCACATCGCGGCGTTCAGCGCCTCGATGGGCGGGATTGACGCGCTGACGACGATCCTGTCGCAGTTTCCGGCGCATTGCCCGCCCACGATCGTGTGCCTGCAGGCCGAACCGATGCTGGCCGAAACCTTTATCAAGCGGCTGGATACCGACCTCAAATGCTCGGTGCGCGCGGCCAAGGATGGTGCGGCGCTGAACCCCGGCACCATCCACATCGCGGCCGATCCGGATCGCCACGTAGTGGTCGAACCGGGCCAACCGGCCCGCATCCGCCTGATGGACCGTGAACCGGTGGACGGGGTCCGCCCCTCGGCCAATCTGCTTTATGGCTCGATTGCGCGCGGCGCGATGCCTGCGGTTGGCGCGGTGCTGACCGGCATGGGCGCGGACGGGGCCAAGGGCCTGCGCATGATGCGCGATGCCGGCTGCAAAACTCTGGTGCAGGACCGCAAGACCGCGATGGTGGCCGAAGCGCCGGATGCAGTGATCGAACTCGACGCCGCGACCGGAGAACTGCCGCTGAACGAGCTTGGCAGCGCCGTTATCGCCGCGTGCAACATGAGCTGATTTTCATACCCCTGAACGGCGTCGCTTCCCCCCCGGTGCGATGCCCTTCAATGCTGTCCGGAGCCGCACCCCCTGCGGCTCCGGACTTTTTTGCGCGAATCAGCAGACTGTACCTGAAATCTGCGCCTATGCTGCGCAGCATAAACGCTTAGCAACTCACAGCCCGTCGACGCTCTTGCTCACAAGGATGTTGACCGAAACGCGGCGGTTTTGCGCCTTGCCTTCCGCTGTATCATTGGGGGCCAGGGGATCCGCTTCTGCCATCCCGGTGGGGGTGAGCATGCGATAGGGCTTCCAGTGGCACGCCTGTTGAAGATAGTTGATGACGCTGCTGGCGCGCTTTTCACTCAGCTGCTGGTTATATTCGTCGCTTCCAGTCGAATCGGTATATCCGACCACCAACATCAGGGCGTTGTCCATGCCTTCGGCCGTGCTCGCCGTGGCGCACAGATCGTTCTTGGCCTGCGGCGTAAGCGCTGCCTTGCCCGTCGCAAAGTTCACGTTGGTCGTGTTCTTGATATTGTATTTGTCGATATCGCCCATGCGGCCGCGCAGGGCTTCGGTGGCTGCAGACTGTTCTGCAAAGCCCTGGGCCGTGCCGTTGCGGATCATAGTCGCCGTCTTAAGGTCGCTGTTCTTCAAGGTGACCTGGCTTGCCAGCAGAACGGTGCCGGCCTGCAAGGTCTTTACTGTAACCGGCAGGCCGTTGAGCAGCGCGGCTGAACCGAGCTTGCTGTTTCCACCGCCGAACAGGCCGCCGCCGGCTTTGACCTTGGTGGCATCGTTGATGAAGACGATCGTCGCCGTGCCATCGGGGGCCGTGACCTTCACCTTGTCGCTGCTGCGCGCCGTGATGACGCCCTTGATCTCCGGCCCCGGGGTCACGGCCGTCGTGTCCGGCATGGCTTCGCCATTGACGATGATGTTGGGGTCGGCAACGCCCGGCTGCTGCGCCAAAACGTTGGTCGAGGCAGACATGGCAAACATGCCGATCAGCGCAAGCGCCATCGGCCTTTGGGATATGACGCGCATCAGGATGCTCCTCCAAACTGAACTGGTGGCTGTGCGTGTTCAGTCTAACCTGTCTGCCGCATTAACGGGGGCAGAACCGGCGTTGGGAGAGCAGTCGGTTCGCGCGACGCTTGCGACGAACGGATGGAAGATTCCGCAAGCCAGCACATGGTTGCGTGCGCTGATGAAGCGCGAATGTGCATGTGCAACATGAGTCGCCGCCGCGCCTGGAGGCGCGCTGTCAGGCGGGTACGGCACCCAGCATGGCTGCGCGGATATCGATGAAGTCCTGCCGGATCGTCGCCAGCTTTTCTGCTTCGAAGCGCAGCACGCTGTCGAGCGCGGCGACGCGGGCGGACTGGTAAAGCTGGTTCAGCGCCTTGCCTGTCGGGTGGTCCTGATCGACGCCCAGTTGCAGCGCGGTGAGCGCGGCGACCGCGCGGGTGAGCGCGGCGCTTTTGGCGGCGTTGTCGGCATGGGCATTGGCATAGATGGCGCGGCCGAGCGAGCCCGCGACTTGTTCAAGGCACAGGTCGACCAGTTGGCTCGATGTAGCGCCGGTGACGCGGGCGTCGAAATCGACGCGGCGGTAGGCTTCACCCGGATCGCGGCGGTGCAGCATCTCAGGTCTTCGCATTCCAAGCGGCAACTTGCGCCTGCAGGAACGAGAGCGTCGACTTCTGCGCCGAAAGCTGTCCATCGAGCGAGGCGAAGCGCGACACCATCGACGTGCGCAGCGTTTCCTGCTTCGATGCCAGATCGCTTTGCTGCTTCGTGATCGAGGTCTGCAGCTTGGTCATGCGCGTCACCGATCCGCCCAGCGAAGCCGGGTCGGTGCTGGACGTGACCGTGCGCGAAAACTTGTCGAGCGTGGCATAGACGCCGAACAGCCCGCTGGTGAACATCGCCGCGCTGCCCGCCGGATCGCGCGCCAGCGTGGCGGAAAGCCGCGTGGTATCAAGCGTGTAGGTGCCGTCGCGATTGGTCTTGAGGCCCAGATCGGCGAGCGTGGACGGCGAACCCGCAGCGGCGCTGGGCATCACGATTGTGCTGGCCAGCTGGGTCATCCCGCGGCGCATGGTGCGCGCGCCGGGATCGTTGTTCAGCGTGCCGGTGAGCGGATCGGTATCGCGGTTGAGTTCGGCCACCATTTCGTTCAGCGCGGAGGTGAGGTCGTGGATCGCGGTGGTGATTGCGGTGCCCGGATCGCTGAAGCTGATCGTGGTGGGCGCGCCGATGTTGGTGCCCGTCAGCTTGAGCGTGAGGCCGGGCGCGGCATCGGCGATGGTGTTCGATGCTGAGGTGCGCGCCACGCCATCGAGCGTGAAGGCTGCATCGGCAGCGGCGGATTTCAGCCGAGCGGTGCCCGCGGCAGGCGTCCACGCAAGGGCGGACAGGCCGGGATCGAGCGGGTCTTCGGCGGCTTCGAGTTGGAACGCGTTGGCCGCGCCGTCCTTGCCTTTCAGCACCAGCTGCGCGCCGGCCGTGCCGGTGGCGACATAGGCGGTGACGCCCGATCCGGTGGCGTTGATCGCCAGCGCGACGTCATCGAGTGTCGCACCAGCCGCAACCGTCACGTCCACTTGGGCGCGGGCAGTGTCGGCGGTGAAGGTGGTGCCCGAAACCGTGCCGAAGCGCAGCGTGAGCGTGCCCGACCCGACCGGGGTGGTCGCAGGGGCGACGGCGGTGGAAACCAACGTCTGCCCTTTGGCCAGCGCGGTCACTTCCAGCGTCGAGGTGCCGTTGCCGGTGGCTACGCCCTTGGTCACCGTGGCGACCGAGACATTGGCGATGACCGGCGCAACCGCCAGATCGCCAGTGCGCACACGATCGCCGAACGAGCTGGCAATGGTGCTCGCCATGCTTTTCAGCGTGGAGGCGGCAGAGATCTGCGTGGTCAGCTTGTCGTTCTTGTTGGTCAGCTGATCCAGCCGCGCGGCGAATTGCGCGTTGGAAAGCTGTTCGGCCAGCTGCGACATGTTGATGCCGCTGCCCGCGCCCAGCGACGACAGCAGGGTCGCGGTGGTCGAGGTCGACGAAGTGGCGGACGTGGTCGAGGTTGTAGCCATGATTTCCAGAACGGTTGCGCAGTGTGCAGTTTAAGACTTCGACAGCAATTCCGGACGCCCTTCGGCATCGAAGCGCAGCTCCATCGGCACATCGACGCGCGGCGCGGGCGGGGCCTCTCCGCGCTTGAGCGAAAACACGAAGGCGAGAACGGAAGCGACTGCACCGTAAAGCTCCTCGCGGATCACCTGGTTCTCACGCGTGGTGAAATAGACCGAGCGGGCGAGTGCGGGATATTCGAGCGTGGGCACGGCAAATTCGGCCGCCAATTCGCGCATTGCCAGCGCCTTTTCGCCGCGCCCCTTAGCCAGCACGATGGGGGCGGAAGCCTTGCCTGGATCATAGGCCATGGCGACGGAAAAGTGCGTCGGATTGGTGATGACGAAATCGGCCTGCCGCATCGCGTTCTGCACGCCGCTCATGGCGATCTGGCGCTGGCGCTGGCGGATATTGGCCTTGTTTTCGGGCGAGCCTTCGCTTTCCTTGTGCTCGTCGCGCATCTCCTGCATCGACATGCGCAGGCGCATGAAGCGGCGGACCCACTGGATCGGAAAATCGATCAGCGCGATCACCACGAGACCGCCGGAAAGCGCGAACAGCAGCGACAGGATGGCATCCCAAGCGTAAGTCAGCTGGCGATCCACGTTGCCCGCGCCAAGGCCGATCATCGTGGCGATGCGACCACGGGTCCACACGTAAGCGATCACGCCCAGCAGGGTCACCTTGGCAAGGCCTTTGCCCAGTTCGATCAGGCCCTGCATGCCGAACATGCGTTTCAGCCCGGACATCGGATTGATGCGCGATGCCTTGGGTGCAAGGTTGCCCGGCACCCATCGCCCGTCGCCCAGCCCCAGCTGCGAACCCAGCGACCCGGCCAGCACCAGCGCGCCCAGCACCATCACCGGCGGCAGCGCGGCGACAAGGGCTGCGTTGATCAGCGTGGTAGGGGCAAAGTGTTCGAGCGTATCGCGGTTCCAGGTGAACCCGGCGCGCGCGGTGCGGCCCAGCGTTTCGAGCAGCCACGGGCCGGCGAATTGCAGCCACAACGCGCCAGTCAGCATGGCGATGGCGGTGGTGAGTTCGCGGCTGCGCAGCACGTCGCCGTTCTTGGCGGCGTCCTTGCGGCGTTTTTCGGTTGGGGCGAAGGTTTTCTCGCCGGATTCGTCGGCCATGCTATCTGGCCATCACTTCGGCCACCTGTTCGACGGCGGTGGCGGAAAGATCCGTCAGCCGATCGACGAACAGCGGAGCGGAGACGAGCATGGCGACGATACCCGCCAGCACACCCGCCGGCAGGCCGAGCGAAAACAGGTTGAGGCTGGGCGCGGAACGGCTGATCACGCCGGCGACGACCTGCACCAGCAGCAGCAGCAGCGTGACCGGCAGCGCAATGGCGATGGCGGTGAGGAACATCTGCGTGCCGAAGCCGGTGATCAGCTCCATCCGCCCGGCCGAGAACCATGTCGCACCGGGGGGGAACGAGCGATAGCTTTCGACCAGCAGCGCAAACCAGTTGAGATGCGCGCCAAGACCCAGGAACAGCACAGTCATCAGTACCGAGAAATACTGGCCGAGCGCGGGCGAATGCGCGCCGCTGACCGGATCGGCGGTGGTGGCGATGGACATGCCCATCCCGCCGCCGATCACTTCGGCAGCGATAATCGGCGCGGCGAACGACCACTGCAGCACGAAACCCATGGAGAGGCCGATCAGCACTTCGTTGGCGATGGCGAGCATGCCTGGCAGCGATAGCAGATTGGCCGGGCCGGCCACCGGCGTCCACGCGCAAACAAGGATGGCAATCGCGGCGGTGAGGCACACGCGCACTTGCGGCGGCACGGTCATCGCACCGAACAGCGGGGCGGCAAACAGCGCCGCGCCGATCCGCGTCATCACGAAGACCAGTCGCCAGAATTCCGCCTCCAGCGCGCCGAAGCCGAAATCGATGCCGATCATCTGCCTGTGGCCGCGATCTGCGCAAAGATGTCCTTCATGAAATCGCCGATCAGGCCCAGCATCGCGCCGCCCAGCAGGACGAGCACCAACGCGGTGACGGCGAGTTTCGGCACGAACGTCAGCGTCTGTTCGTTGACCGAGGTGGCGGCCTGAATCACCCCGACGACAAGGCCGACGGCAAGGCTGGCGAGCAGCACAGGTCCGGCGACCAGCGCGGTGACCCACAGCATCCGGTCTGCCAGCGAAAGGAGCGAGGCGGTGTCATCCATCAGGTAAAACTCGATGCAAGGCTGCCCATCAGCAGCGCCCACCCGTCGATCAGCACGAACAGCAGCAGCTTGAACGGCAGCGAGATGATCGTCGGGCTCATCATCATCATGCCAAGGCTCATCAGCACGGACGAGACGACGAGGTCGATCACAAGGAACGGCAGGAACAGCATGAAGCCGATCTGGAACGCGGTTTTCAGTTCGCTGGTCACGAACGCCGGCAGCAGGATCGAGAACGGCACGTCGGCACTTTTCGCGAACTTGGGCGCGTGGGCGATATCGGCGAACATCGAAAGATCGTGTTCGCGTGTCTGACGGATCATGAAGCCGTGGAAGGCATTGCCGCCCGCCGCGATGGCCTGTTCCGCATTGATCGTCCCGGCCGAATAGGGCTGGATCGCATTGGCGTTCACCTGATTCAGCGTGGGTGCCATGATGAACAGCGACAGGAACAACGACAGGCCGATCAGCACCTGATTGGGCGGCGATTGCTGCAGGCCCAGCGCCTGCCGCAGGATTGCCAGCACGACCAGAATGCGGGTGAAGCTGGTCATCATCAGCACCAGCGACGGCAGGATCGTGAGGAGCCCCATGACCAGCAGCAACTGCAGCGACATGGACAGCGTGCCGCCCGATTGCGCGCCGGAAAGCTGGCCGAACGCGCGATCGAGGGCGCCCGGAATGGCGGCCGGCGCGGCCGCGGCCGCAGCGTGGGCCTCGCCCGCCGTAAAGGCAGACGCAAGCGTCATCACCAGCAGGGTCAGGCCCCAGAAGCGCAGCAGGCGCAGGGCATGTTGGCCAGGCGTCACCGGATCAGTCCTCCGCACTGCGTTCGCGGGCCGGCGCCTCGCCAAGCCGGACAAGCCCGGCCTTGGACGCCGAGACGAGAATCTCGCGGCCGTGAAATTCGAGCACCGCGAGGCGGATCGTGGGCGAAAGCATCTGCGATTCCACCACTTTCACGGCGCGTTCGCCGGGGGCGGTGCCAAATCTGCCTTCCATCCGCCGCGCGAATTTCAGGCTGGCCCAGACGAGGCCGCCGATCAGCGGCAGCAGGATGACGAGCTTGAGGATATACCAGAGCATTACGCTGCCTCTGCCGTGGGCGCAGCGGGGTTGCCCAGCAGTTCGACGATGCGCAGGCCAAAGCGCTCGCCTTGGCTGACGACTTCGCCGCGCGCGATCAGCTTGCCGTTGACCATCACGTCGAGCAGTTCGTCGGTCAGGCGGTCGAGCATCACGACGCTTTCCTCGCCGAGGCCGAGCACGTCCTTCAGTTTCATTTCGGTGCGGCCGAGTTCGACCGTGAGACGAACGTCTACATCCTTGAGAAAATCGAAGCCGCGGGGTGCAAAATTCATGGAAGCCTCTTTCACGAAAGCTGGGTGATCTGGATGGCAACGCGATCGTCGACCGCGCCGATGGAGCCGTGCGCCACGGTGCGGGTGCCGACACGCAAGGGCACGCTGCGCGCGATGGGCACGGACAGGACCTGGCCGACTTCGAGCTTGGAAATGGCCGACAGCGGCAGCGGCACGTCGACCAGCACGGCGCGCACAGGCAGCGGCATGTCGCCAAACGGTGCCGCCATCGGATCGCCGGGCGCAGCGGGCGCACGCGGGGTGCGCGTGCCTTCGCCTTCGCCCAGCAGGTCACCCAGCGCGGCCAGCGGCAGAGCGAGGCGCACCTTCCACGGCGCGCCGCCCTGCTCGGTCACGACGAGCGTGAGTACCACCAGCCGCGCGGCGGCAACGAATGGCTGCAATTGGCCAAGGTCGGTATCACGGCGCAGCGGGCGAATGGCGCGCCCGGCGGGGGTGGCGAAGGCCTCGCCCAGCCGCGTGGCAAGGATGGTTTCGATCCGCTGCACCATCAGGTCGCCCGACATCGGCAGTTCGCGCGGCATCGGGCGCGGCGGCTCGCCCTTGCCGCCGAATGCACGATCGACAAGGCGCAGCACGGCTTCCGCCTCGATCGTGGTCAGCAGGCGAGCGGTGCCAATACCGGCGGAATAGACGCTGTGGGCATTCAGGCCGGTGGCGGTGGTGGCGAAATCCTCGAACGAAAGCTCGGCCGGCCCTTCGCATTCCACCAGCGGCGGCTCTCCCCCCACCAGCGGTGCCAGCGCGCCGCGCAGGATGCGCGTCAGCCGGTCCGCCGCGCGCGCAAGCGAGGGCAGCAGTTCCGAAGGCGACGGCGCAGGGCGCAGCAATGCTGCACAATGCTGCGCCAGTGCCCGTTCGGCTAAAAAGGTACGTTCGGGTTTCATGGGGTGGGCGTTGACCGGAAGTTGAGAGTTCGGATCACTGGACGATGAACGTCTTGAAATAGACCGCGTCGACGCCGCCGAAGCCTTCGTCCTCGGTCAGCACCTTGTTGATCGCGCCGGTCAGCCGCTTTTGCAGGCGTTCCTTGCCCTCTACCGTCTGGACTTCCAGCTCGGGCGTATCGGCGAGCACGGCGATGATCGACGAGCGGATGGCCAGCTCGTGCTTTTGCAGCCACAGGACCACGCGGTAGTCGCGCCGAGTGGCGGCGGCGAGGCTGACCTGGATCAGCGCCTCCGATTCCTTAAGGTTGGCGGTGAAATCTTCGGCGAAGCTGAAATAGACAGTGCGGTATTCACTGCCGCCTTCGCCATCGACTTCCTTGTGTCCGCCTTCCTCGCCATGTTCGCCTTCCTTGGCGGCCGGGGCATAGGGGTCTTCCTCGCCCTTGCGGATCAGCTTGGGGTTCTTGTCTTCCTTGGTCGCTTCGTGCTTTTCGCCGATCAGGCCCGATGCGACGAGGCCATAGGCACCGCCGCCGCCGACCGCGAGAAGGGCCACAGCCCCGCCCACTTTCACCATCATGCCACCGCCCTTTTTCTTGGGCTTGGCTTCCTTTTCCTTTTTGTCGCTCATGATCGTCCTCGAAATTGAATGTCAGGGAAGGATGGGAATTGTTCGTCAGGCAAAGATGCCTGCGGAGGAGGCATCATCGGGCGCGGCGCGCGGTGCAGGCCGTTGGCTCTCGGCACCGCGACCTGGGCGTTGCTGGTCCTGCCTTCCGGATTCGCCGTTACCCGCTTGGGCCTGCGCTTGGCCGCGTGCGTCGCCGGTTGAACTCTGTGACCGTTGCTGCGGCTGCGCATCGCCCCGCTGCTGGCCGGGATCGCGGTTCGTGGCATCGCTGTTCGACGCGGCGGCCGCTTCGCTGGCGGCTGCGACCGCCGGGGCAAAGCCGGGATCGGCACTGGCCATGGCCACCGACAAGCCTCCGGAACCGTCAATTTCGTGGGTCTGGAATTGCAGCGAGACCTTGCCGAATTCGGTGTGGCTGACCGCGACCGAGACCGGCGTGATGGCGGCATCGTCACGCGCACGGGCGATGGAATCGACCAGCGTGGCGAAATCGATGCGTTCAGGCGCGCGGGCAGCGACGGTGGGCGCGGCCGGTGCCGGATCGGTGATCGCGGGCGCGACAGCGACGAATGCGGGCAAAACGTGTTCGGTCGGGGCTACACTCTCGGATTCCGCGGCCGGCTTGTCATGACCAGCCGGTAGGCGCGGCAGGGTGGCGGCGCCATTCTGCAAAGGCGAGACTTGGTCCGGCCCGGTCGCCGTGGCTGCGGTGGCGGCTTGGGCTGTCGTCACGGAAACGTGTTTTGGGGTGGCAAGCGCCGCTTCGGGTGCGGAGGCGGGGGCGACGGCCGGGAAAGCCACGCGCTCGATCACGGCAGAGACGATGGCTGGCCCCGCTGCTTCGGGATTTGCAACGAATGCTGCGGTGCGGCCGCCGCCTTGCCTTTGTGGCGCGGCACCTGCGCGCGCGGGTCCGGTCGTACGTGGTGCATGGTCTGGTTTTGCGACGATCGCAGTCGTGACCACAGCGATGGCCGCAATGCCCGCTGCACCAGTGGGGCTGGCGACCGGGGGCGCCGTGGCCGGCGTGGCCGCGGATTGCGGCGCGACCGGACTCACCACGACGACCGTGGGCTGAAACAGCGCAGCAACGATCGCATCGGGCGTTGCGGGCAATGGCATATCCGGCAACGGCTCTGCCAGCGGCACGGCGGCGGCGACGTTTTGCTCGTCTTCCGGCCCGTTCGAAACTGCGGGCTCAGCCGGCACGCCGGTCGCAAGGCGGGCCTCTATGCTGGTCACGTTGGCGACGGGAGTTTTGCCGGCGGGCGTGATCGCGATGCGGCCAGCCTGAAGCCTCGGCATGGTGCTGGTGACTGCCGCTTCCGGCAAGGTTTTGCCGGTTGGCGGCAAGATTGCCGGATCGGCCTTTGCCGCCTGCGCCGTGATCGGCGTGAGCGTGGCGGGCGGGATGGCGAGTGGAGTATTGCCCTGAAGCGGGGCGGAAGGACGGCTCATCCCCGGCTGCGCAGCCAGCAAGGCCCCGAATGCCGCCATTTCGCCGATGTCACCGCCGCCGTTTGCGGTCGGCAAGGTGGCGGCAATGCCGGCAACGGCAGAGATGCGGGCGGGCGAGGCGGCAATTTCGATCATTGGTCTGGCAGGCTCCACGGCGGGTCTTGCCGTTAACCATTCAAGACCCGTGCCAAACCCTGCGGCCCGTCAGAGTCTGGGCCATTTGGGCTTGCTTGCGCCCGATTTCGCGCGCTTGCGCATCGGCGCGATCTCCCGCTGCAGCGCGGCGGCGCTCGGCGGCGGCGGCCTCGGCGGCGCGCATGTCCGCGACCGTGCGAGCGCGGCCGATATCCGCCTCGGTGGTGGTCGAAATGCGCTCCAGTCCATGGACGAAGTGGCGCAATTGCTGCAACGATGCTGCATCGGGCGCGTCGCTGCGCCGCGCGTAGTCGGCGGTCAGCCCGCGCGTGCGTTCGGAAAGCTGGAGCAATTGCGCGAGAGTGCCTTCCGCGCGGCCGGCTTCGGCCAGGGCGGTGGTGCGCGCCACGTCGCGGATGCGTTCAAGGCGTTGCAACCGCGCCAACCGCGCGCGTTCAGCCTTCACGACCGCCTTCTGGGCCCAGCAGCGCGATCAGTGCGGCGATGCTCTGTTCCAGCGGCACGATCTCTCGCTGCGGCTGGCCCAGAAACTGGCTCAGCGCCTCATGCATCAATATCGCGCGGTCGAGCTGAGGGTCCGCGCCGGTGCGATAGGCGCCCATCAGCACCAGATCGCGATTCGCCTCGTAACTGGCGACGAGCGCGCGGAACTGCCGGGCGACAACCTGATGATCAGGCGCGACGATATCGTTCATCACGCGACTGAGCGAAGCCGCAATGTCGATGGCCGGATATTGCCCGCGCTGCGCCAGATCGCGGCTGAGCACGACATGGCCATCGAGGATCGAACGCGCGGTATCGACCACCGGATCGTCCTGATTGTCGCCATCGGCCAGTACGGTGTAAAGCCCGGTGATCGAGCCGCCACTGGCTGCCGAATTGCCCGCGCGCTCGACCAGCTTGGTGATCGTGGCGAGCGAGCTTGGCGGATAGCCGCGCGCCGCGCCGGGTTCGCCAAGCAACAGCGCAATCTCGCGCCCGGCGTGGGCCACGCGGGTCAGGCTGTCCATGATCAGCAGCACCTTGCGCCCCGCCGCGCGGAAGTATTCGGCCAGGCTGGTGGCCAGCATCGCCCCGCGAATGCGCAAGTTCGGCGCATGATCGGCGGGTACGGCGACGACCACGCTGCGATGCCGCTTCGGCCCGCTCATATGTCGTTCGACGAAATCGGAAACCTCGCGCGCGCGCTCGCCGATCAGGCCGACGATGACGATTTCAGCGTCCGCGCCATGCGCGATCATATCGAGCAGCACCGACTTGCCGACGCCAGAACCTGCCATGATGCCGATGCGCTGGCCGACGCCGAACGTGGTCAGCGCATTCAGCGCGCGCACGCCCACGTCAAAGGTTTCGCGCACCGGAGAGCGATCGAGCGCGCCTGCGCGCACACCGCCAGCGGGCCAATCGGCGCGGGCGGCAATCGGCCCGCCACCGTCGATGGGCTTGCCCTCGCCATCCACCGCGCGGCCCAGAAACGCCTCGCCCACCGGCAACATGCCCGGTTTGCCTTCGGGGCGAACGCGCGCACCGGGGCGCAGCAGAACCGGATCGCCGAGCAGCATCATCAAGGTGTGGCCGTTGCGAAAACCGATGCATTCGGCCAGCAGCGATCCGGCGCCATGGGCGATGCGGCACTGCGCGCCGATGGGTACGGACAACCCGCTCACTTCGAGCAAGCCGCCATCGCAGGCGCTGACCATGCCATAGCGGCGCGGAGCGAAATCGGGTTGCGCACTAGCGAACTGGTCGAGCAGCGGGAGCGCAGGGTTCAGCACTTGAGTAGGGCTTCCTCCAGCGCGCCGCGCCATTGCGCGGGGCCATCTTCAACCCCGCCGCCGGCGTTCTCCACGCGGATCGCGCCGCGTTCCAGCGTCGGATCTGGATCGCAATGCCATGCTTCAGGCAAGCGCGCGTGGATCAGCGCGAGGTCTTCGGGATGCAGGCGGATCACGCGTTCGTCTGCCGCGCGGGCAAACATGGCGGCGGCCGCCTCCACCCGCGCGGCAAGCGCGGCGGGTTCGATGGCGGCGGGCGTTAGCACGGTTTCGCACAAGGTGAGCACGGTGGCGCGCAGGCGGTCGCGGAACTGGTCCAGCGCATCGCCTTCCATCCGGACGAGCGCGGTTTCGATGCGGTACCGGGCGGCATCGTCGGTGGCGGATGCAGCCATCGCGGCGGCGCGCGCATCCTCGGCCCCTTGCGCATATCCTTGCGCAAAGGCGGCTTCGACCGGGTCTTGGGGAATTCCCGCGCCGCGCAGATCGGCAAGGAAGCGCCGGTCGCGCGCGAACACGCCGCGTCCCCCACCCAGCGCACCTAGAGACGTGCGGATGGCGGCGTCAGACATAGTCGTCGTCGCCCGCGCCGAACACGATCACCCCTTCTGCGGCCAGACGGCGGGCGGCGGTGATGATGCCCTTTTGCGCTTCGATCACTTCGGCCATCTTCATGCGGCCACGCGCCGCGATTTCGTCGCGCACGCCATCGGCGGCGCGGCTCGACATGGCGCGGAAGAAGCAATCGCGGTTGTCTTCGGGAATACCCTTCAGCGCGCTGATCAGCGTGTCGCTGTCCACTTCGCGCAGCAGCGATCCCATCGACTTGTCGTCGAGCACGTAAAGGTGCTCGAACTTGAACATCTCGTTCTCAATGGCCTTGGCCAGTTGTTTGTCCATGCGGTTGATTTCGGGCATCACCCGCTTTTCGACCGTGCGGGCCGAAGCGTTGATGATGTCCGCCGCCTCGCGCACGCCGCCCATGGTCAGCGCGGCGCGGCCGTGGCATTCCTGAATCCGGCGGGCGAGCATTTCCTCCAGCATGCCGATGGCTTCGGGTGCGACCGGGCCGAGCGTGGCGATGCGGTGCACCACTTGCGGCTGAACATCGTCGGGCAAGGCGTGCAGCACGGCGGCGGCGACTTCGGGGTCGAGCTGGATCAGCAGCACCGCAAGCGCCTGTGGATGCTCGTCGCGCACCAGCGGCACCAGCACTTGCGGGGTGAGCCAGCGGGCGAGTTCGAGCGAGGAATTGGCGGCCGGCTCATCGGGCGCGATGCGCTGCATCAGGCTGTCGGCCTTCACTTCCCCCACTGCCAGTGTCATCAGCGACCGCACCTGGCCGATGCGATCGTGCGCGGTCAGCCCCAGCTTCTCGGTCTTCTCAACGAAGCCGGCGATGGCCTGCGCGATGGCCATCGGGCCGATTTCGCCCAGCGCGCACATCTTTTCGCCCAGCAGGCGCAGTTCGCCGGGTTCGAGTTTGGCGAGCACGTTGGCGGCCTGATCGTCCTCCAGCAGCATCACCATCACGGCGGCGCGTTCGGGATCGCTGATCGCGGGCGCTTCGGCAAGATTGGTCATGACGTTGGCTCCCCTTCGGGTTCCCTGAGCATCTGGCGCAGCGCGGCGAGCGCGCTGTCGGGCTGTTCGAGCACGAGCCGCTGGGCGAGCCCGACCTGGCGGTGCAGCACTTCAGGATCGATCATCGCGCCATCGCGCGGTTGCAGCACGGCCACGTTGGGCCGGGCCGGCCTTTCGTCGTCCTCGTCCTCATCAGTGTCGTCGTCGTCATCCTCGTCGCGCGCGGCAGCAAAGGGCGCGGGATCGCGCTTCAGCGCCTTGATCAGCGGGCGCACGCCCAGCAACAGCGTGAGCAGCACCGCGATCAGCGCCACCACGTTGCGCACGATCGTGGCGAACCATGGCGTTTCCCAGAATTTTTCAGGCTCCACCACCAGCGGGCTGAAGCTGCGGACCACGACCGCAACCTGATCGCCGCGCGCCGGATCGGCACCCACCGTGGCACTGACCAACTGCTTGATCTGCTCGATTTCGGCTGGCTTGGCCTTGGCCAACGCTTCCTTGCTGAGTGCAACGGCGACCGACAGGCGGCGGATCTTGCCGGGCGAGGCGCTGGTGACGGCGACCTCGCGGCCGAGTTCGTAATTGCGCTGCGACGATGTCTCGCCATTGCCGGCGGGCGGCGTCGCGGCCGCGCCCGCCGCACCTGGGGCCGCACCGGGTGCTCCCGCTGGCGTCGCCGCACCTGGCGCTGCGGCTGCAGGCGCTCCGGGTGCGCCCGGCTGGGCGGTGGTGGCGGGCGGCGGTGTGTTGGAAAGGATGCCGGGCACCCCCGCCGCGAGCGCCGCGCCCGCGTTTTGTGATGCGGACTGGGTTTCGGACCGCACGACGCCCTGCTTGTCATAGCTTTCGCGCGCGGAAGTCTGCTGGTCCATGTCGATGTCCAGCTGGATCTCGCTGGAAAAGTTCCCCGCGCCAATCATCGGGGTGAGCAGGGCGGAAACCTGCTGGCGCAGCTTTTCCTCCATGCGGCTTTGCAGGTCCAGCCGGTCGTTCTCACCCGATTTGGGCGCGGAAATCAGGCTGCCATGCTGGTCGATCACCTTGACCGAATCGACCGACAGCCCCGGCACCGATCCGGCGACGAGGTTGACGATGGCGGTAACCTGACTGTCGGCCAGTTGACGTCCGCGCGCCAGCTTGACCATGACCGAGGCGGTCGGGGCCACGCTGTCGCGCACGAACACCGATTTTTCGGGTTCGGCCAGATGGACGCGCACGGCCTCCACGCCTTCGATCTGCATCACGGTGAGTTCGAGTTCACGCTCGCGCGCAGCCTGCAGGCGCTCGCCTTCCACCGTGCGGCTGGCACCCATCGGCAACTTGTCGATCATCTGCTCGCCGGTTTCGGGGGTGGCGAGCGCGCCATCGGAAGCCGCGACCATACGTGCCTTGTAAAGATCGTCCTCGCCCACGCTGACCGCGCCGGTCTGGTTGTCGATGCTGTAGGTAATGGCCGCCTTGTCGAGCGCGGCGACCACTTGCGCGCGCTCGCTGTCCGAAAGGCCGGAATAGAGCATGCGCTGCGGCGCGGGGGCCATGGTCATCCACAGCACGCCGGTCAGCCCCGCCGCGGCAAGCCCGCCGAACCACGGCAGCGCGCGGCGTACGGGTGCCTGCGACAGGAACGAACCGATGCGCGCCGGCACGCCGCCGCCCGCCGGATCGGTGAGCGGCGCCACCAGCGATCGGTTGGGCTGACCGATGGGGACAAGGTCCGCCATTTATCAGACCCCCATCCGCATGATGTCTTGATAGGCAGACAGCAGCTTGTTGCGCACTTGCAGCGTGGCTTCGAAGGCAACGCCCGATTCCTGGCGCGCCAGCATCACCTTGGCGATGTCGGTCACTTCGCCCTTTTCATAGCCGGTGGTCAGCGTTTCGGCCTTGTTCTGCACCTCGTTCACGCTGTCGAGCGCGGACTTCAGCGCCTCGGTAAAACTGCCGGCGGGGTTGGGCGCGGTGGTCTGTGCGCCTGCCGCGTCCGGGTTGCGGACCTGCTGCAGCAGCTGGGACCGGTCGATGATCTGCTGACGCAGCGCGAGGATCTGGTTGATCCCACCCGCGCCGGCGCCAATTCCGTTGATCGCGCTCATCGACGGCCTCCCGCAACGGCGATGCCGGCTTCGCGGAACGAGGCGAGCCGGTAACGCAGGGTTCGTTCAGAAATGCCCAGCTGGCGGGCGGCGGCGGTGCGGCTGCCGTTGCAGGCCTCCAGCGTGGCGAGGATCGCGCGCGCCTCGGATAACTGGACGATGTTGGAAAGCCGGCCCGTGCCGCTTTGCGGTTCGGCCAGCGAAGGATCGCCCGCCGCTCGCACCGGCCGATCGAACGCAATATGCTGCGGCCCGATCTGGGCGGCGTCGCCCGCCAACAGCAGAGCGCGGCGAACCACGTTCTCCAGTTCGCGGACATTGCCCGGCCACGCGTGCGCGGCGAGCATGGAAAGGGCGGCGTCGCCCAGCCAGGGGACGGGCTGGCCCTGCGGCACGTGCCGCAGCATCATCGCATAAGCGAGCGGGGCGACGTCTTCCGGTCTTTCGCACAGGGGGCGAAGGGCCAGCGGGAACACATTGAGGCGATAGAACAGGTCGGCGCGGAAGCGGCCTTCTTCCACTTCCAGCGGCAGATCGCGGTTTGCGCAGGCGATCACCCGCACGTCCACCTTGATCGGCTGGGTCGCGCCGATCGGCACCACTTCGCCTTCCTGAAGCGCGCGCAGCAGTTTGGCCTGCAGCGACAGCGGCATCTCGGCAATTTCGTCGAGCAGCAGGGTGCCGCCATCCGCCGCGCGAAAAAAGCCTTCGCTGGCGGCATTGGCTCCGGTGAACGATCCCTTCTGATGGCCGAACAACATGGCTTCCAGCATCGTTTCGGGCATGGCCGCGCAATTGATGCCGATGAACGGCTTGCCGGCGCGGCGCGAACGATCGTGGATGAAGCGGCTGAGCACTTCCTTGCCGGTGCCGGTGGGTCCGTTGATCAGCACGGGAATGTCGCTGGCGGCAATGCGCTCGGCCAGTGCCAGAATGGAAAGGCTTTCGGGATCGGCGGCCACGGGCGTGCCGGCCGGGGCGGCGCAAGCGAGCAGCGCGGCCAGCGCGCCTTCGGATGCACCATCGCTATATGTAAGGGCATGGCGGCCGCTGGGTCCGCGAACGATGGCGTTTTCGTTTCCGCGCTGCAGCGTTACGGCGCGCGCGACGGGTCCGCCAATGGCCGGCTCCTCTGCATCGCGCAAGGAAACCGCCTCGTGCTGTCCAAAACTGCCGATCACGGCCGCTGCGCGTTGCGCCAGCGGTGCGTGCGCGCTGGCGGCCCTATCGGAAACCAGCAATTCTCGTGTATCCCGGTTCATGAATCTGAGCCCCGTTTTAACCATCCCGTGAGCCCCTTTTTCGCGCGAAAACGGACAAGGGACCGGTAATTTAAGGCCGGCACAGTCCCTAAGGGTAACTACGAGGGTGCGGCATTCCGTTGCCGATGCCCCCCTTAAAACCGGCAAGCTTCTGCCGGTCTTTGCCGTGACAGCCGGTTGAACCCCGGCGGTCGTATCGGGAACGACCCCACACTGGAGACATCACATGGCCGTAATCAACACCAACATCAGCGCAATCAAGGCAGCCAACTCCTCGAACATGGCTGCGAAAATGGGCGGCACCGCAATGGAGCGCCTTTCCACCGGCAAGCGCATCAACGGCGCGAAGGACGATGCCGCCGGCCTCGCCATTTCGACCACGATGACGTCGCAGATCAAGGGCATGGCCCAGGGCGTCCGCAACGCCAACGACGGCATCTCGCTGGCGCAGACCGCTGAAGGCGCGCTCAACGAAGTGACGAACATGCTGCAGCGCGTTCGTGAACTGTCGGTTCAGTCGAAGTCGGCCACCTATCAGGCAACCGACCGCGGCTATATGGACACGGAAGTCCAGGAACTGTCGACGCAGATCAACGACGTGCTGACGAACACCAAGTTCAACGGCAACGCAGTGTTCGGCGCCGCCGATCAGACCTTCACCATCCAGACCGGCGCTGAAACCGGCGATACCGTCGACATCACCAGCAAGGGCATTGCCGCCGTCACCTTCGACGTGACCACGGTTGCCGCCGCCACGACCTCGATCACCGACGCCGACACCGCGCTGGGTGAAGTCAACGCAGCCCGCGCCTCGTTCGGTGCCGGCCAGAACCGCCTCGAATCGGTCGTCAACAACCTGAACGACAACATCACCAACCTGTCGGATGCCCGTTCGCGCATTCAGGATACCGACTACTCGGCAGAAACGACGCAGATGGCGAAGGCCCAGATCCTCAACCAGGCATCGACCGCGATGATCGCACAGGCCAACCAGAGCCAGCAGAACGTGCTGTCGCTGCTGCGTTAATCGTTAAAGCATAACCGCCTGTCTCCACCAGGCGGCCCGTGGCCCGGCGATCCCCCCCGATCGCCGGGCTTTCGGGTGTTTTGTTGTTAAGGCGGCACGTCAGTGGAAAAGCCGCTTAGCCCCGCGTCAATTCGCGTACAAAGTCGATCAGTCCGGTCTGGCGGGTGCGCCGCATCCGTTCGGCTTCCAGGATCTGGTGGACCTTGGCAAAGCAGGACTCCACCTCGTCGTTGATCACGACATAGTCGTAACCATCCCAGTGGCTGATTTCGGCCTGCGCCCGCGCCATGCGCGCAGCGATCACGTCGGCGCTGTCGGTGCCCCGGCCCACCAGCCGGCGGTTCAGTTCCTCAAGGCTGGGCGGCAGGATGAACACGCGCACCACGTCGCGCTCGGCCTTTTGATAAAGCTGCTGCGTGCCTTGCCAGTCGATATCGAAAAGGTAGTCGCGGCCCTGCTTCAGCCCTGCGCGGATCTGGCCCTTGGGCGTGCCGTAACTGTGCCCGAACACCCGCGCCCATTCGAAGAACTCGTTGTCCTCGACCATGCGGTCGAACTCGGCCTGGCTGACGAAGTGGTAGTCCTTCCCGTCCACTTCGCCCGCCCGCATCGGCCGCGTGGTGGCGGAAACCGATACCTCCAGCTCGCGATCCTCGCCCAGCAGCTTCTTGGCAATCGTGGTCTTCCCCGCGCCCGAAGGCGACGACAGGATGAACATCAGCCCCCGGCGATGCAGGGTATCGGGGAGGGTATCGGCGGATGCGGGAACTTCGTGGACCATGCGCGCTAGTGCCGCAAAGCGTGCGCGGTGGTCAAGGTCGGGAACGTCGGCCTTGTAGCGTCAGACCTTCTCGCCCTTCTTGGCCTGCGCTTCCACCGCCGCCTTGCCTGCGGCCTTGGCGCTTTTGGCATGATGGCGATCGTACAGCGTTTTCGCCAGCAGGCCGCCGCCGACCACGATGGCCCCCGGCACCGACCGGGTCGCCACGCGGGCAAGCGCGGTGCCGACGAGGCTCTGCGTCAACCCGCGACCCTTGACGATGCTGTTTGCTTTCTTCGCGCCGTGCTTCTGGCCCAGAATGCCGGTTTCCACGCCGCGCTTCAGCAGGGCACCGCCCGCCCGCAGCGCAATGTCCGCCAGCACAAGGTTGGTCATCGGATTGGGGCTGGGCGCTAGTTTGTCGAGCGCGGTGCCGGCGGTGCCTTCGGCATCACGCACCGCCTTGCCCTTACCCTGAAGCCGCTTGAAAAGTCCCGCCATCGCCATCCCTTTTTCGCGCGGAGGCCGACCGGACCTACTTCTTGCGGCCGAAATCCACGGTCACGACGTTCGATCCGTCGTCCGCCGTTTCAACGGACGGTGCCGAACCCGGTTCCCCGGTTGCCAGGTCGTTCTCGGCATCGTCATGGCCTTCGCCAAGCTCGTCCGATGCCTGGAACTGCAGGCCGAAATCGACCGCCGGATCGACGAAGGCGGTGATCGCGCTGAACGGGATGATCAGCGTGGAAGGGATCTGATTGAAGCTCAGCCCCACCGTGAACCCGTCCTCGGTCACCCGCAAATCCCAGAACTTGTTCTGGAGCACGATGGTCATCTCATCGGGAAAGCGTTCCTTCAGCCGATCGGGAATCACAACGCCGGGCGCGCCAGTCTTGAAGGTGATGTAGAAGTGGTGGTTGCCGGGCAGCGAGCCGCCGGTCGTTTCCACCTGGCCCAAAACGCGGCCGACAACGGCGCGCAAGGCTTCCTGCACGATCTCGTCATAGGGGATCAGGCTGTCGGGCATATCGCTCATGCCCCTATCGTTGGCCTTGGCGGGCCGCCGGGTCAAGGGGTTGCGCGGGCATCGGCCATTGATTCTGAAGGCCAGCGGCCTATACGCCGCTCCATGCGCACCGGATCAATCGCCCGCACCACGCACGAAACCGACATTGCCGTTTCGGTGAACCTCGATGGCACCGGCACGTTCGATGTCGATACCGGCATCGGTTTTCTCGATCACATGATCGAACAGTTCAGCCGCCACTCGCTGATCGATATCGAATGCCGGGTGAAGGGCGACCTTCACGTCGACCAGCACCACACCACCGAAGACAGCGCCATCGCCATCGGCCAAGCCATCCATCAAGCGCTGGGCGACAAGCGCGGCATCACCCGCTATGGCACCGCCTATTCCCCGATGGACGAGGCGCTGGCCCGCGTGGCGCTCGATATCTCGGGCCGCCCGGTGCTGGTGTGGAAAGCGAGCTTCACCCAGCCCCGGCTGGGCGAAATGGATACCGAGCTGTTCGAACACTGGTTCGCCTCGATCGCGCAGGCCGCCGGCATCACGCTGCACATCGAATGCCTTTACGGCAGCAACAACCACCACATCATCGAAGGCATCTACAAGGGCTTCGCCCGCGCCATGCGCGCAGCGGTGGAGATCGATGTGCGCAAGGCCGATGCCGTGCCATCGACCAAGGGCATCCTCGGTGGCTGAAATCATCGCGCTGGTCGATTACGGCGCGGGCAATCTGCGCTCGGTCGCCAATGCGCTGAAAGTCGCGGGCGCCGCCAACGTGAAGGTCACGTCCGATCCGCTGGTCGTGCGCGCGGCAGACCGCATCGTCCTGCCGGGCGTGGGTGCGTTCAAGCATTGTGCCGAAGCCCTGCGCGCCGTGCCCGGCCTTGTCGAGGCGATGGAGGAACGCGTGGCTATCGGCGGTGCACCCTTCCTCGGCATATGCGTCGGCATGCAACTGCTCGCCACGCGCGGCGTGGAATTCGGCGTGACCGAGGGGCTGGACTGGATCGGCGGCGAAGTGCGCCCGATCGAGCGCACCGACCCCGCGATCAAAGTGCCGCACATGGGCTGGAACGACGTCGCCCCGATGCCCCACGCCGATGGTGCCTCGCTGATCGAGCCGGGCGAAGCCTACTTCCTCCACTCCTACCACTTCGCCGCCGACGAAGGCGCACACATCGCCGCCCTCACCGACCACGGCGGCGGATTGGTGGCAGCCGTCGCTCGCGACAACATCCTTGGCGTGCAGTTCCACCCGGAAAAGAGTCAGGCTTACGGGCTGGCGCTGTTGGAGCGGTTTTTGAGCTGGGCACCCTGACGGCATTGAACACCCCAGCAACGCGAATTGTGCGAAGGTCGGACGGGTTCGGCAATGCATTGATTGGCATCAATAATTGTCAAAATGTAATATTCCGTACTTGCGGAACGTAAAGGGGAAGCGGGCGTCTCCATATCGAAATGGAGAGTATTATGAACGCCACGATCAAGATGAGTTTGTTGGCCGGATTGCTTGCGGCAACATCCGTTACGCCCGCGTCCGCACAGCAAGGCAATAACGGTCACGGCAACGGGCATGGCAACGTTCAGGGCCACGGCAAGTCGATGCAGTCACACGGCAAGCAGTCGCATAGCAAGGCCAGGCAGGCACCGCGGTATCGCGCGGCCACCGTCACCCACCGGAACAAGTGGCACAAGGGCCAGCGCCTGGCGCGCAACCAGCAACGCTACGTCATCAACGACTGGGGCAACCGTGGGTTGCGCGCACCGCCGCGTGGCTATCACTGGGTTCGCGAAAGCAACAATAGCGGCGATTACCTGCTTGTTGCCATCGCCACCGGCCTGATCGCCAGCATCCTGAGCCAATAAGCGCAAGGCTGACGCAAGCCGGTCCGGAGGGCGCATGGTTGCCCTCCGGACTTTCTGCGTTAGGGCTTCAGCCTTCCCCCCACCGCGCCCGCCCCACGCACCGCCCAATCCCGCTGCCCTCAAGGGAACCAACCGCAGCCCCAACCCTTCCTTCCCCGCCAGAAGGAGTGCTCATGCCGTTTCCCGTCGACCGCCTTGTCATTACCCCGCACGTCATAGACCTCACGCGCTCGCCGCTGGCGGGCCACTTCGATGCCGAGACTTATGTGCTGGGCGCGTTCAATCCCGGCATGACCGTGCTGCCGAACGGTAACGTGCTGCTGATGGTTCGCGTGGCCGAGGCTTTGCGCCAGCCCGTCCGCGACGGCAACGTCCACACCATCCGCTGGGAGCGCGGCGAATATGTGCTCGATGCCTGGCCGTTGGCGCAGGCAGACACCGCCGATCCGCGCAAGTTCACGCTCCACGGTGGCGGGTGGAAGGTCATGGCGCTCACTTCGCTGTCGTGGCTGCTGCCGGTGGAAATGACGCCCGATGGGCTGGATCTGGTGACCATCCACTATGACAAGGCCATCGCGCCACAGGGTTCGTACCAGTGCTATGGCATCGAGGATGCGCGGATCACGCGGATGGCCGAGGATAGCTATCTGATGACGACCTGCTCGGTCAGCCCGGAGCGGCATTCGACCACGCTATATACCTCCACCAATGCGCTGGACTGGACGTTCGAGGGGATCGTGCTCGATCACCAGAACAAGGACATGCTGATTTTCGAAGGGCTGGTCGGCGGGCAATACTGGGCGCAGACGCGGCCGCTGGGCGACCTCTATTTCGCCTATCCGCCGGGCAGCGAATGGCGCGCCGGGCCTTCGATCAACCTCGCCACATCGCCCGATGCGCTGCACTGGAAACCGCACCTTTCGCCCGGCCTGCGGCCCCATGCGGGCACGGCGGCCACCGCGCGGATGGGCGGCGGCGCTCCGCCGATCCTGACCGAAGTGGGCGGCAAGCGCGGCTGGCTGAGCCTGTGGCACGGGGTGGAGCCCAAGGAAATCGTCGGCATCTACCGCACATACTGGACCCTGCTCGATCCCGACGATCCGACCAAGGTGATCGCCACGGGCCACGAGCCGTTGCTCGAACCCGATGCCGAACTCACCCGGCCGCTGGAAGACCTGCTCTATTTGCGCGACGTGGTGTTCACCACCGGCATCGTCGAGGCGGAAGACCGCTTCATCGTCGCTTCGGGCGAGGCAGACCTTGCTTGCCGCATCACGCACATTCCTAAGGAAGGGTTCGGGGCTGCGGGCTGACCCACCCGCAGCCCCTCCCTCCTTCGACAGGCCCAGGATGAGCGGAAGGGGAGTGAGACTTGGGTCGCCGCAGGCGGCATTAGTCGCAGCGGGGTGGGCATTTGCGCGTTGCCGGAACCGGTGCTAGGCGCGCCGCCATGATCGTATTTCCTGCAATCGACCTCAAGGGCGGCAACGTCGTCCGCCTTGCCGAAGGCGACATGGATCGCGCCACCATTTATGGCGACGATCCCGCCCATCAGGCCACTCTGTTTGCCCAGGCCGGCTCGCAATACCTGCACGTCGTCGATCTCGACGGCGCATTCGCGGGCAAGGCCGTGAACCGCGAGGCGGTGGAGGGCATCCTCAAGGTGTTCCCCGGCCACGTGCAGCTGGGCGGCGGCATCCGCACCCCGATTGCGGTCGATGGCTGGTTCGATCTGGGCGTCAGCCGTGTCGTCATCGGCACGGCGGCGCTGAAAGACCCGCAGTTCGTCAAGGACATGGCAAAGGCCTATCCCGGCGGCATCGTGGTTGCGGTGGACGCGCGCGACGGCATGGTCGCTACCGAAGGCTGGGCCGAAGTTTCCGATGTCTCGATCGCCGACATGGCCCGCCGGTTCGAGGACGCGGGCGTCGCCTCGATCCTGTTCACCGACGTGGGCCGCGACGGTTTGCTGAAGGGCTGCAACGTCGACGCCACGCTGGAACTGGCCCGCGCCACCCGCCTGCCGGTGATCGCCAGCGGCGGGGTGAAGGGGCTTGACGACATCCGCCTGCTGAAGATCCACGAGGCCGACGGCATCGAAGGTGTGATTACCGGCCGGGCGTTGTTCGAAGGGCGGCTGGACTTGGCGGCCGCGATTGCGATGGCCGAGGCGTAACCATTTCCCCTCTCCCCTGAAGGAGAGAGGGCTGCAGAAAGGCCGACCATGACCGTCCGCGTCCGCGTCATTCCCTGCCTCGATGTGCGCGATGGGCGCGTGGTGAAGGGCGTGAACTTCGTCGATCTGCGCGATGCCGGCGATCCGGTGGAGCAGGCCCGCGCCTATGACGCGGCGGGGGCGGATGAACTCTGTTTCCTCGATATTTCAGCGACGCACGAGGGGCGCGGGACGCTGCTCGATGTCGTCGCCCGCACCGCCGAGGTCTGTTTCATGCCGCTGACCGTGGGCGGCGGGGTGCGCGCGGTGGAGGATGCGCGGGCGCTGTTGCTGGCGGGCGCGGACAAGGTGGCGGTCAACTCCGCCGCCGTCGCCCGGCCCGAACTGGTGCGCGACATTGCCGAAAAGTTTGGCGCGCAATGCGTGGTCGGATCGGTCGATGCCCGCAAAACCGGACCGGGAAAGTGGGAGATCTTCACCCACGGCGGCCGCAAGGCGACCGGCATCGACGCGCTGGAACATGCCGTGCGGCTTGCCACGCTGGGGGCGGGCGAACTGCTCGTCACCTCGATGGACGGGGATGGCACCAAGGCCGGCTATGACCTCGAACTCACCCGCATGATCGCCGATGCGGTGCCGGTGCCGGTGATCGCCAGTGGCGGCGTCGGGTCGCTCGACCATCTGGTGGAAGGCGTGACCAAAGGCCACGCGAGCGCCGTGCTGGCTGCCTCGATCTTCCACTTCGGCACGCATTCCGTGGCAGAGGCCCATGCGGCGCTGCGTTCGGCAGGGCTGCCGGCGCGGTCGTAATCGTCGGGATTGCTTACAGTCCCGCTGGATGGCGGTGCGCGTTAACCAGTGAAAGCCGCAAGAACGCTGCGTTGCGAAATCATGGCATAAGGTTTGCTTTAACTTTTTACGTACAACTGCTTAGGCCATGCCGTGAACCGCCCGATCGTTTCCGCCTTTGTCCTTCTGGCCTGTTTCGCCACCCCGGCGTTTGCGCAGGCCAGCGGCGTCTCGATCCCAGAACCGACGGACCTGACGCTGTTCGCGGTGGGCATCGTCGGCCTGATCGTTGGCCGCAAGGTTGCCAAGCGCAAGGACTGAACTTCAACCGACATGCTGCTCCCCCGCGAAGGCGGGGGCCTCGTTCGGGCAAACGCAACACCGCCTGAGGCCCCCGCCTCCGCGGGGGAGCAGGTGGATGTGGGGCTGACCGCATCCGTCCCCGCTTGACCGGCGCGCCCCGCCGTTCCATGCCGCCGCCATGGACGATCCGGCAACCATCCTTTCGCGGCTCGAAGCCACCATTTCCGAACGCCGCGCAGGCGATCCGCAGGCGAGCTACGTCGCCAAGCTGAATGCGCGCGGCACCGGCAAGATGGCGCAAAAGGTGGGCGAGGAGGCGACCGAAGTCGTCATCGCCGCACTTTCGGGCGGGCACGAAGATCTGGTGGGCGAAGCGGCCGACCTGCTGTTTCACCTGATGGTCCTGCTGAACGCCAAGGGCGTGCCGCTGGCCGATGTCCTCACCGAACTGCAACGCCGCGAAGGTACGTCGGGGATTGTCGAAAAGCTGAGCAGAGGAGCCTGAACCAATGGCGGTCGATGCCACCCAACCCTATGATGACCAAAACATTTTCGCGAAGATCCTGCGCGGGGAAATCCCCTGCAAGAAGGTGCGCGAGGACGAGTGGAGCCTGGCGTTCCACGACATCAACCCGCAAGCGCCCTTGCATATTCTGGTGATCCCCAAGGGACAGTACGTGAGCTGGGACGACTTTTCGGCCAAGGCGAGCGAGGCGGAAATCGCCGGGTTCGTGCGGGCGGTGGGCGCGGTGGCGCGCGATGCGGGGCTGGTCGCGCCGGGTTACCGCCTGCTGGCGAACGCCGGCACCGACAGCCATCAGGAAGTGCCGCATCTGCATGTCCATCTGTTCGCCGGACGGCCACTCGGGCCGATGCTGGCGATCTGACCCGTTAAATCGGGTGGATAGTTAACAAAGACAGCCGGTTCGCCTTGCCACTCGACTCGTCGCAAGGGTAGAAGCGCCGCACTTATGCTTGTGCCAGAACCTTCCTCCGGCCGCTTCGACGGCGCGTGCCACCTGTTTGCGGTGCGCGTTTACTTCGAGGACACGGATCTTTCGGGCGTCGTCTATCACGCCAACTACTTGCGGTGGTTCGAACGCGCCCGGTCCGACATGTTGCGCCTGCTGGGCATAAACCAGCGCGCGGCGCACGATGGGGGCGAGGGAGCCTATGCCGTGACCGATC
>DAICYJ010000024.1 GCA_027311705.1 Novosphingobium sp.
ATGTGCGGGTGCAACATTGATGCGTATCAAATCGCGGGAATTCAGCACCCTACCTTAGTCGTAGTGCTGCGGTTGCCATTTTTGCGCTTTGTCAATGCCGGGGGTGCAGGACACGTCCACTTCCCACTGACGCCGCGGGCAAATCGGTCTGCGAGGGGTAGCCCACCCGCGGCAGTACAGGACAACAGGTATGAAGAAGATCCTTGCGGTCGCCCTGAGCACCGCCATGAGCGCCGCCATGTTCACCCCGACGCCCGCACTCGCCGGCTCTACCGATGGCAAGATCCAGATCAAGCTGCTGGGCACCGGCGTGCTGCCCGATGGTTCGGTCAAGGAAGTGAAGAACGACACGGCCGGCCTCGTCGCCGGCGGCGTGGTCACCAACACTTCGGCCAACGACAATGTCGTGCCCACCGTGGCGATCGAATACTTCTTCACGCCCAACGTCTCGCTGGAAACGATTTGCTGCGTCACCGGCCACCACGTGACGATTTCGGGCGGCGCGGCCAAGGGCGTTGTCGCGGTCGATAACGTGCAGCTTATCCCGGCCACGTTCACGCTGAAATATCACATGCCGTTCGGCCCGATCAAACCTTACGTCGGCGTCGGCCCCACCCTGTTCATCATGATCAACGACCGGCCGAGCGCCGCCGTGAAGGCGCTGGGCGTCACCCGCACCAAGATGAGCAGCGAGCTGGGCGTCGCGGTTCAGGCTGGCGTGGATGTGGCCATCGGCAACGGTTACTCGCTGTCGCTCGATGGCAAGAAGTACTGGGTCAGCACCGAAGCGACGTTCTATGCCCCGGTCGCCGGCGGCATCGCGCTGCAGACCAAGCACAAGCTCGATCCGTGGGTGCTGAGCGCCGGGCTTGCCTACCGCTTCTGATCCACGACCTCCCCTTCCCGCGGGACTGCTTTATGGCCACCCCATGCAGTTCCGCAGGATGACGGGCGGGAAGATGCGGCGTTCTGGGATCACGCCGCCGTCAACCCGCCCGTCAGCTATTTCGCGAATTGAAGTTCAGGTTAGGATGCAGCCCTTCGGGTCGCACCACTGCTGCACCAGCCGACTTGCTAACCCGCCAGCGAAACCAGCGCGCCGCGATTGATGATTTCCACTTCGCGGCGCGAAGGCAGTTCGACGATGCCGTCGTTCTTGAGCTTGGTGAACTGGCGGCTGACCGTCTCGATCGTCAGCCCCAGCACGTCAGCGACCTGCTGGCGCGAGAACGGCAGCGAAAAACGCCGCGCGGGGCCAAGCGTTGGGGCACATCCGGTTTCCGTCAGGCGCTCCGACATCTCGATCAGGAACGACGCGATCTTTTCGGGCGCGGTCTTTCGGCCCAGCAACATCATCCATGACCGGGTGCGGTCGAGTTCGGCCAGGGTGCGTTCCAGCAGCTTGTGCTCCAGCTCAGGATGCTCGCGCGCATAGCGATCGAAATCGCTGCGCGAGAACACGCAGACCTTGGCGTCGGTCAGCGCCACGACGCTGGCCTTGCTGGTCTGGCCGAACGGGCGGCCGATGAAATCGGAAGGATAGGCGACGCCGACGATCTGCTCGCGGCCGTCCTCGGTGCTGGTGGTCAGTTTCAGCACGCCGTCGATCACATTGGCGACCAGCAGCGAATCGTCATCTTCCCAGATCAGCGGTTCACCCGCAGCCACGGTCCGGCGGCGGCCCATTGCGCTGAGTGTGGCGATTTCGCGATCTTCCAACCCGGCACAAATGGCGCGGTTGCGTACAACGCAGGTGTCGCATGAACTCATGGGACTGCGCGTACCAAAACCGGGACACGTCCACAATCGTGCTTGTGCCTATGATGCGAACAAAAAATGGGGCGACCGGAAAGCCGATCGCCCGAGTCGGGGAGAAATCGAAGGAAGGGAGGAAGAAAATTCTTCCCTGCCGACCTCCTGACATTGCCCCGATGCTGGCTGCATGGCCTTGACCAAAGTCAAAACACCATGAATTGCGCCGCAAAAGCCGCGCAAGTGGCCTGGCTAAGGTGTTAGTCGTCCGTCAGACACGCGAGATCGTGATACTTTCCGCGGAAGAACATCAGCGGCGTGCCGTGGTCGCGCTTGCCCAGCGCTTCCACCGCGCCGACCACCAGCCAGTGATCGCCCACTTCGGTCACGCGCTCGATCGAACAATCGATCCACGCGATGGCGTTTTCCAGCAGCGGCTGGCCCGAAGGCGTCAGTTCGTGCGCCAGTTCGACGAACTTGTCCTCGGCCTTGGCGGCAAAGCGGTTGCACAGTTCCAGCTGCTCCACGCCGAGCACGTTCACGCAGAACCGGCCAATGGCCTCGATCTTGGGCCAGGTGCTCGAACGCTTGTCGGGGAAGAACCCCACGAGCGGCGGGTCGAGCGAAATCGAGGTGAACGAGCCGACCACCAGCCCGTGGCGACCTCCGTTCTCGTCGGTGGCGGTGACCACGCAAACGCCGGTGGGATACGCGCCAAGCACGTCGCGAAACTGTCGAGCATCGATCATGGACGCACCCCCTTCATGAAAGCCGCGTCGCCGTCAATTGTCGATTTGGGCCACGGCGGCCAAAACGGTGTCTGCCCATTCCTTGCGGCAGATCAGCAGGTCCGGCAGATAGGTATTGGCATTGTTGTAAACCAGCGCCGAACCGTCGATCCGCGAAACATGCAGGCCCGCCGCAGCCGCGACGGCCACCGGCGCACAATTGTCCCATTCGTATTGCCCGCCCGAGTGCAGGTAGATCTCGGCCTCGCCGCGCACCACGGCCATCGCCTTGGCGCCGGCCGAACCCATGCCGATCAGTTCGCCACCGATCTGTTCGGACACGACCACCGATTCGCGTGCCGGACGCGTCCGGCTGACCAGCAGGCGTGGCTTTTCCGCCATGGGCGGCAGTGCCAGCGGAGTGGCACTGTCGAGCACCAGGTCCAGCCCCGGAAGCGCCACCGCGCCGGTCACGGCAACGCCGTCGACGGCCAGGCCGATGTGGACGGCCCAGTCATCGCGGCCTTCGCCATATTCGCGCGTTCCGTCGAGCGGGTCGATGATCCAGACGCGCGATTTGCTCAACCTCGCGTCGGTGTCCTTCGTCTCTTCCGAAAGCACACCGTCGTCGGGCCGATGCTTCGCCACTTCTGGCATCAACCAGGCATTGGCGCGCAGATCGCCTTCCGCGCCCAGCGCCTTGCCCTCGAAGTTGCCCTCGTCACGCAGGTCTTTCAGGATCTTTCCGGCACCCGCAGCCAGATGGCGGGCGAATTCAATGTCGTTCATGGCGTTCGTTTTTTCCTCATTCCCAAGCTGGCGGCCCCAAACTGGCTGCGCGGCCAATCAGATCGTCGGCATCCAGTCACCGGTGATGCGTTCCACGATGCGTTCGGCGGCCGCTTCCGGCGTCTCCGTCATTGTATCCACCCGGATTTCCGCAGCCTCAGGCGCTTCGTAGGGGCTGTCGATGCCGGTGAAGTTCTTGAGCGCACCACTGCGGGCTTTCTTGTAAAGCCCCTTCACGTCGCGCCGTTCGGCTTCTTCCAGCGGCGTGTCGACGAACACTTCGACGAAATCGCCCTTCGGCAGCATCTGGCGCACCATATCGCGTTCGGCGCGGAACGGGCTGATGAACGCGGTCAGCACGATCAGGCCGGCGTCGGTCATCAGTTTGGCCACTTCGCCCACGCGGCGGATGTTCTCGATGCGGTCCGCCTCGGTAAAGCCAAGATCCTTGTTCAGCCCGTGGCGCACGTTGTCGCCATCGAGCAGGAAGGTGTGCTTGCCCAGCGCGTGCAGCTTCTTTTCGACGAGGTTGGCGATGGTCGACTTGCCCGATCCCGAAAGCCCGGTGAACCAAAGCACCGCCGGGTTCTGGTTCTTCGCGGCGGCATGTGCCTCACGCGTGACGTCCAGCGCCTGCCAGTGCACATTCTGCGCGCGGCGCAGGCTGAAGCGCAGCATCCCCGCCGCCACGGTGGCATTGGTGATCTTGTCGATCAGGATGAAGCCGCCCAGCGTGCGATTGTCATCATAGGCTTCGAACACGATCGGCTTGTCGGTGGTCACTTCGGCCACGCCGATGGCGTTGAGGTCGAGCGTCTTGGCCGCCATGTGCTCCATCGTGTTCACGTTGACGGTGTACTTGGGCTGGTGGACCGTCGCGGAAACAGTCTGTGTGGCGGATTTCAGCCAATAAGCGCGGCCGGGGATCAACGCTTCATCGGCCATCCACACCACGGTCGCTTCGAACTGGTCGGCGGCTTCCGGCGGGTTCTCGGCGATGGCGATCACATCGCCGCGCGAACAGTCGATCTCGTCGGCAAAGCAGATCGTGACCGATTGGCCGGCGACCGCCTCATCCAGATCCTCGCCCAGCGTGACGATGCGGGTGACGGTGCTGGTCTTGCCCGAAGGCAGCACGCGCACGGCATCGCCCGGCTTTACCGAACCCGTGGCGATCAGCCCGGAAAAGCCCCGGAAATCGAGGTTCGGGCGGTTCACCCACTGCACCGGCATGCGGAACGGCTTGTCCGCATCGAGCGAGGACAGCACCTCCACCGTCTCCAGATGCTCGATCAGCGTCGGGCCCGAATACCACGGCGTGTTCGCCGATTTCGTGGTGATGTTGTCGCCCTTGAAGCCCGAAATCGGCATCGCGGTGAAATTCTCGATCCCGATCGAGCGCGCGAACTCGGTGTAGTCCTTCACGATGGCATCGAACACGACCGGATCGTAATCGACCAGATCCATCTTGTTGACCGCCAGCACGATGTTGCGGATGCCGATCAGGTGGCACAAGTACGAATGGCGGCGGGTCTGCACCAGCACACCCTTGCGCGCGTCGATCAGGATCACCGCAAGATCGGCGGTGCTGGCACCGGTCACCATGTTGCGCGTGTACTGCTCGTGGCCGGGGCAATCGGCGACAATGAACTTGCGCTTCTCGGTGTTGAAGAAGCGATAGGCCACGTCGATGGTGATGCCCTGCTCGCGTTCGGCGGCGAGGCCATCGACCAGCAGCGCGAAGTCTATCTCCTGCCCCTGCGTGCCCACTTTCTTGCTGTCGGTTTCCAGCGCGGCCAGCTGATCCTCGAATATCATCTTCGAATCATACAGCATCCGGCCGATCAGCGTGGACTTGCCGTCGTCCACCGACCCGCAGGTGATGAAGCGCAGCATGGTCTTGTGCTGGTGGGTTTCGAGATAGGCGTCGATGTCCTCGGCAATCAGCGTGTCGGTGACATAGACGGGGTCGATGGTCAGGTCGTCGCTCATCAGAAGTACCCCTGCTGCTTTTTCACTTCCATACCGGCGCCGCCGGCGTCCTTGTCGATGGCGCGGCCCTGTCGTTCGCTGGTGGTGGTCAGCAGGGTTTCCTGGATCACTTCGGGCAAGGTCTTGGCCGTGCTTTCCACCGCGCCGGTCAGCGGGTAGCAGCCCAGCGTGCGGAAACGGATCGAGCGCATGACCGGCACTTCGCCGGGCTTGAGCGGGAAGCGGTCGTCATCGACCATCAGCAGCATGCCGTCGCGCTCCACCGTGGGGCGTTCGGCCGCCATGTACAGCGGCACGATCGGCACGTCGTTCAGGTGGATGTACTGCCAGATGTCCAGCTCGGTCCAGTTGCTGATCGGGAACACGCGGATGCTTTCGCCCTTGTTCTTGCGGGCGTTGTACAGGTTCCAAAGTTCGGGGCGCTGGTTCTTGGGGTCCCAGCCGTGGCTCGCGGTGCGGAACGAGAAGATGCGCTCCTTGGCGCGGCTCTTTTCCTCATCGCGCCGCGCGCCGCCGAAGGCCGCGTCGAAGCCATACTTGTCGAGCGCCTGCTTCAGGCCCTCGGTCTTCCACATATCGGTGTGGAGCGCGCCGTGATCGAACGGGTTGATGCCCCGCTCCGCCGCTTCGGGGTTCTGATAAACCAGAAGCTCCATGCCGCTGTCCTGCGCCATCTTGTCGCGCAGCTTGTACATTTCCTGAAACTTCCAGGTGGTGTCGACGTGCAGCAGCGGGAACGGCGGCGGCGAGGGATAGAACGCCTTGCGCGCAAGATGCAGCATCACTGCGCTGTCCTTGCCGACCGAATACATCATGACCGGGTTCTCCGCCTCGGCCACGACTTCGCGCATGATATGGATCGCCTCGGCCTCAAGCCGCTGCAGGTGGGTCAGGGTGGATTTGCTGTTCAGGTCAGACATTCTCTCTCTCCGCTGGAGCGGTGTGCCCCCACATCGTCCTCGCCGCTTGACCGCGAAGCTCCCATATGGGAGCAAGGCATATGACAATTCTATCTGCCGACCAACGCGAGCTTTTCCTGCCGCTGGTCGAAGGCATTCACGAGAACCCGCCGTGGGGCGCTTTCATGCGCAATCTGGTGGCGCGCACTTATGCCCGCCGCGCGTTCCTGATCGTTTCGCTGGCCAACGCCATGCCTACGCAAGAAGCGACCGTGATCCACGTCGCCGCACCGCGCGCGGCACAGGAACCGCCGCTGGATTTCAAGCGAATCGATTCGCTCGGCCTGCATCCCTATGGCGCGATCCGGCCGGGCCGGGTCTATGCGCTCGACGAATTGCTCGATTTCGACGATCCCGCCCAGCCCGCACGACAACGCGCCGCGCTGGACGAAATGGGGGTGCGCTATGGCCGGTTCCTGCGCGTTTCGGCAGGCGGCGCGGCGGACGCGTGGCTTCTGCTGGTGCGCGAGCGGGAGGATTTTTCTGCCAGCGCCGTCGCCACGATGTCGGCCATCGCGCCGCACCTCGCCTCCGCACTGCGCATCCTTGCTGCACTGATCGAGCAACGGTTGCAGACGGCGCTGGCGCAGGCGGCGCTGGCGCGGCTGGGTGTGGGCCAGTTGGCGTTCGATGCCGGCGGCCGGGTGATGGCGGCAGACCGCCACGCCGAAAGCCTGCTGTCGTTCGCGCCGGAAACCGGGCCGGCGCAGGGCCGCCGCCTGCAACTGCTGCCCGAAGTGGCCCGCACGCTGGAAGCGGCCTGCACCGCGCTGGCCGCCGCCCCCGCCGGCGCGATCCGCCCGTTGCTGCTCGATGAACGCCGCGCGCTGTGGCTGTTGCTCCGTAAGTCCGACCTGGCGCTCGAAGGCCCGCATGCCGCGCCTGCGGTGATCGGCACGCTGCGGACGCTGCGGCGCGAGGATGCGGCTAATGCCATCCGCACGCTGGCCGCTGTCCACGGCTTGTCCGCCCGCGAAGCGGCTTTGGCCCATGCGCTGACCTTGGGCGAAACCATCGCGGAGGCGGGCGCACGGCTGGGCCTCACCCCCGAAACCGCGCGCAATTATTCCAAGCGGATCTATGCCAAGACCGGCACCACCGGGCAGGCCGATCTGGTGCGCGAAGTGCTCACCGGCCTGGCTCCGTTCGCCTGAGCAATGGTGCCGTCTCCGGTATCCGCGCCAGCACCGGCAGCAGCGCCAGCGCCACCACCGCGATCATCGCGCCGGGCACCCATGCCGCGCCGGTGCGCTCCACCAGCGCCTGCGCCACCCACGGGGTCAGCCCGCCGAACACCGCCGTCGCGCTGGTGAACCCGAACGCGAGGCCGGACAGCCGCGCCTCGCCCGGCAGCAGTTCCGCCACGGTGACCGCGCCCACTGCACTCACCGCGCCGCCAAGGCAGGCCAGCACCAACGCCCCGGCCAGCGCCGCGCCAGTGCCGCCGCTTGCCATCAGCCAGAACATCGCGGCGGGCAGCACCGCACCCGCCACCGTCACCGCGATCAGCACCGGCCGTCGCCCGATGCGGTCCGACAATGTGCCGACCAGCGGCGTCACCGCGATCACCGCCAGCGCGGCAATCGTGGAGAGCCACAGCGAAGCCGCCTCTCCCATCGCGCCCACCGAGCCAAGGAACGCGGGCACATAACCGATGCCGACATAATACGTGATCGACCCCAGCGCCGAGATCGCAAACCCGCGCGCGATGCCCGCCCGGTGGTGCTTTGCCGCATGGCGCAGCGGACTTTCCGGCAGCCGCCCGGCATCGCGGTGCATCTCATACTCCGGCGATTCCTCCATGACCGAGCGCGCCAGCAGGATCGCCCCCGCCAGTCCCGCGCCCACCAGAAACGGAATGCGCCAGCCCCAAGCGGACAGCGCACTGGCGTCCATCGAAGCCACGGTCACGGCCGCCACGCCTGCCGCGAGCAGTGCTCCGATCTCGCTCGCCGCAGACGCCAGCGACGTCACCAGCCCGCGCCGTTCGGGCCGCGATCCTTCGAGCAGATAGGCGATCACGCCGGTGTATTCGCCGCCCACCGCAAAGGCCATGACGCAGCGCAAGGCGAGCAAGGCCCAGCCCGCCCCAGCACCCGCCGTCGCGTAAGTCGGCAGCAAGGCGGTGGCCGCCATGGCTGCCGTCATCACGCCCATCGACAGCATCATCGCCGCGCGCCGCCCGTGCCGATCGCCGAAATGGCCCAACGCCAGCGCGCCCAGCGGCCGCATCAGATAGGATACGGCAAAGCCCAGCAGCACCACGCCCAGCGCGCCTTCGCCTCCGCCGAAGAAAATGCGCGCCAGAACGGACGCAAAATACAGGTACAGCGTGAAATCGTACCATTCGACCACGGTCGAGAGCGCGGCGATGAGCATAGACTGCCGGGAAACAACGCTTTTTTGCACCACGCTCATTTCCCATCGCCCCCATCACCGTGCACTCGCGACAACCCCACAACGCTCCAGCGGGGCAAAGTTGCCGCCGGCCGAGAACCCTCCTAACCCACGATTAACCACCGTATGCGCAGATATTCCTATGACCAAGACGATCACACCACGTCTTTCGGGACGTCGCACATTGAACCGGCACGGGGCCACACCGCCCGCCGGCCTGCTGGCATCGACGGATCTTGCCGGACCGATGCTGTTAGACATCTCGTGCCACGGATGCCGCGTGACCGGGTTTGCGGGAGCCGCCAATGTCGGCGCGCCGATCAGCGTTCGCCCTGCCGGCCTTCCCGCGATGACCGCATGGGTCCGCTGGGCCGTGGGCAGCGAAGTGGGACTCGAATTCGCCCGCCCGCTGCCCGCCATGGTTGTCGACCAGCTCGCCGCCGCTCATGCGGTTTCGGTGGAGTTCGACACGCTGGCGCCGTGACCGACCTCAGCCGCAGTCCGTTCAGCCGATGCCGTCGGTCAGCACGACGCGATAAGTCGCACCCTTCAAACGATGCTCAAGCGCGGCCTGATATTCGGGGCTGTAATACCAAGCCCGCGCCGCATCCATGTCGTCGAAACGCAGGATGACCACGCCCAGCGACGGTTCGCCTTCCCAGGCCTCGCTTGCGCCATAGGCCGCGATCGGAGTGTATTTGTGGAGGGCGGCTGCGGCCGGCACCATCGTGCTGTAGACGTCCAGTTCGGCCTGATCCGTGACGCTTTCGCGGATGAAAATCGCATATGCCGGCATCGTGTCGCTCCCAAGGTTCGTGCTGAACAATTCGCGCGATCATGTGAACCAGCACGGGCGTGCTGTCGAGCCTGCGCTTTATGTTCACACTTCGTTCTGTCCTACAAGCCCCCGTTCATGCCACCTTCCCGGCCTTTCGCCCCAGCCGGAAAGGAAACCCCATGATCGACAAGTCCCGCCCCCGCACCAAGCAAGGCCGCAAGCACCAGCGCGGCACCCTGCCCGCCTTCGCCCCCGTGCCCCGGCAAAAGATCCGCCACGATGGCTGGACACCCGAACGCCAGCGCGGCTTTATCGAGGCG
>DAICYJ010000038.1 GCA_027311705.1 Novosphingobium sp.
AGAGGAGCCTCGACATGAACCGGACGGCGTGGCTTGGTTGCCTGCTGGTGTTCACTGCCAGCTTTGGGGCGGGCACAGCATGGGCTGATGAAACGCCCGCCCCGCCCGCGCGCAAATCGCCGCCGCCCGGCTTCGTGTTCATGACTGGCGCGCAGCCGATTGCGGCGGCCGAATATACCGCCTTGCCCAAGACCGATACGTTCCGCGCGTGGTTGCCCAAGGCGGTTGATCTTACCCCCAACTATCCCAAGCCAGGCTATCAGGGAGCCCAGCCCAGCTGCGTGGCCTGGGCCACGACGTATGCTGCGCGCAGTTTCCTGCATGGCCGCGCACTCGGGCGGCAACCGACGGACCCCGCCGAGCAGATGAGCCCGGCCTATGTCTACAACCGTCTCCGCGCGGCCGGAACCGAATGCACCACCACGATGAGTATCGTGAAAGCGCTCAATCTGCTGCAGATGGAAGGCGCGGTCACGCTCGCGGACTTCCCGGACGACATCAAGACCTGCAACATCCCCGCGCCCGCCGCGCTGCTTGGCAAAGCGGCGACATACCGGCTCGGCAACTGGCGCGCGATCGACCGCGAGCGCCGAAGCGACGAGCGCTCGCCCATCGTGATCGACGACATCAAGGGCGCGCTCTCACGCGGGGAGCCGGTCGTTTTCGCGATGCCGGTAGCAGAAGACTTCTATAGTCTGGCGGGCGACACGGTCTACTCGCACACCGGCCCCGCCGGGAATCTCCACCACGCGATGGCTGTGGTGGGCTACAGCGAGGACCGGCAGGCCTTTCGCATCATCAACAGCTGGGGCGATTGGTGGGCGGACAATGGCTACGCATGGATCGGCTATGCCACGTTCAAGGATCTGGTGAACGAGGCCTATGCGCTGCAGGCCCCGTCCGCCGCCGTGCCCGGCATGGCAAATGGCGCGCCGTCAGAGCCTGTGCTTTCGCCGCGGGCGCGGTTCGATGCGCTTGCAAGCAAGCTGCCTTGCGGTGCGGTCAGCGTGACAGGCGACGACAAGGCGCTTGTCGTTTCGGGCTTCGGCGGCAGCGCCGAGGCGATCGACAGCCTGCGTACCGCCGCGCTTGCATTGCGCGGAAAAGTGGATTGGACGGTCGCGCATCACCCATGGCCGCAATGCGAGGCGGAAATGACCCTGGCCCGGCCGCTTGCCGCTGGCAGGGTCACGCTCGCCGTCGCGCGTGAGAGTGGGGATCCGCACAGCGGCGATCCGGTGCGGATGAAAGCGGGCGAGATCTTCGGTATCACCGCCGCCGTCGATGCCAGCAAGCCTTACCTCACCATCGTCTATCTGCAGGCCGATGGCAGCGCGGTGGAATTGTATCGCGGCACTCCGGACGAAGTGCGGGGCACGCGTCGCAGCGTCACGATTGGGCTGCAGGGCGCTAAGGAAACCCGTTTTCAGGTGGGCCTGCCCTATGGCGACGAGATGGTCATCGCGCTGGCCTCGGTCAATCCCATCGGCGACGATTTCGCTACGGACTATCACACCGAGCGCCAGTTCCTCACCGGCCTGCGCGCGCGGCTGGCGCAAATGCCAAGTGGTACGGTCGTGGCCGCCGTCATGCGCTTACGCACCGAGCCCTAGCCATGCCGCGCGCGATCCAACTAACGACCTGGCGCTCGCCGCGAAGCCGCGACGCGGACAGTCCGCTTGCGGGCTGCCGTAGCTCGTGTCTGAACGAAAGCAGCTAGGGCGCTTAGCTGATCGTTCGCTCAAACCGGCTCAATCGGCAGCTTCCATCCGGAGCGGACGTTCATAGTTGCAGAAGGGAACGGCCGGCTGTGGTCGGCAACGGCCGGACCGTGGTTGGACAAACCCACGCTTCGAAGCGGCAGGGTAGAACGACGGCTGTTGCCAGAAGCGGTCCTTCGGGAGTGGGCCTGCGCCATTTCTTTGAATGGGCGAGATTGGGGCCGTTTCGGAAAGGCGGCTTTCAGATCCAATCGCGGACAGCGGACCTTGCTGTGCGGCCAGTGGGCCGGTCGGCCACTGCCTTGGTTGCGATCATCCCCAGCTTCGGCCTCTTACACCGATAGCTGCCGTTCATTTAGCTCCTCACAACGCCCACTTGGGTCGGCTTGCTCCTCGGCCCGCAGGTCGGCCTCAAATTGCTATTGTCGCTCCCGCAACCAGCCAGATTGCGCGTTGATTCGTGTTAGGCAGCAGCTCACTCACTTGCCAATTTAAACCCACAAGCGCAGTCCATAAGCGCACACCGGGATTTTCCCGGTTGATCAAAAGGCGGTTCCTGTCGTGGCGAGGGCTTGGAAGCAACGGCTGGTCTTCAATGGCGGACCGGTTTTTGCGGGCTTGGCGGTAGTCGTCTTTGGTGCCTTCCTTCAGTTTGCCCACGTGCCTGCGCTCGACCGGATTGGGCTGCTCCTGTTTGACGGGTATCAGCGCGCCGCTTCCCGGCCCTATGAAGAGGCCCCGGTGCGCATCGTCGATATCGACGACGAGAGCATTCGCCGGCTGGGCCAATGGCCGTGGCCGCGCACGGATATCGCTCGGCTGACCGATCGTCTCGCCGCGAGCGGTGCCGCAGTCATCGCTTATGATATCGTATTTTCCGAGGCCGACCGCACGTCCCCGCCGCGCATAGCCGAACGCATGATCCGCGCGGGTGAGATTGGACCCGCCGTGATAGCGCTCCGTAACCTTCCTGACCACGACGCGGTCCTTGCCCGTGCCTTCCGGCAGGCACCTGTGGTGATGGGCTACTTCCTGATGCGCGAACGAGGCGGGGAAACCGTCGCCCCCAAAGTGGGCTTTGCCGTTGTCGGCTCTGCTCCCGAGCAGTCCATCACGCACTATCGCAGCGCCATTCAATCGATTGGCCCGCTGCGGGATGCTGCGGCGGGCAGCGGTTTCATCAGCATTTCCGGTGATCACGACAGCATTGTCCGCAGCGCCCCGCTGATCGCCGAGCAGAACGGTCAGCTCCTGCCTTCGTTGGCGCTCGATGCAATTAGGCTGGCCCAGGGCACGGGTTCGATCACCGTGAAAACCAGCGACGGCAGCGGCGAAACCCGCAGCATGCCCGCGCAAGTGGTTTCGATCAAAGTCGGCCAGTTCGAAGTGCCCACAACCGCCTCCGGTGCACTTTGGCTGCACTACACCGCGCCGCATCCGCAGCGGGTTATCCCCGCGTGGAAGATCCTTTCTGGTGCGATGAGCCAAAAGGGGCTCGAAGAGACCTTTGCCGGACAGATTGTCTTTGTCGGCACTGGCGCCATCGGGCTGCGCGATCTGGTCTCGACGCCGCTGCGTGACCATGATCTTGGCGTCGCCGTGCATGCGAACGCGGCCGAGCAGATCATTCTGGGCCGGTTTCTCATCCGCCCCGATTGGGCAACCGGGCTGGAACGCACGATGCTGCTCGTGCTCGGCACCCTCATCGCGCTCCTCTTGCCCCGGCTCGGCGCGATTCGGGGCGCGGCGCTGGGTGCTGTCCTAGTTGCGGCCATGGTCTGGGGCAGCTGGCACGCGTTTACCGCGCATCACTTTCTCCTCGATCCAACCTATCCGGTGCTTGCACTCACGCTCGCGTATGTAGTCGAGACCGGGCTGATCTTCTACCGCGAAGAACGGCGCCGATCCTATATCCACAATGCCTTTGACCGCTATCTTTCACCCGAACTGGTGAAGCGTATTGCGGCGGATCCCGGGCAGCTGGAACTGGGCGGCGAAGAGCGCGAGATGACCGTAATGTTCTGCGACATCCGCGGCTTTTCGCGCATATCGGAAAGCATGGGGCCAAAAGCCATCATCGCCTTCCTGATCGGTTTCCTCACCCCGATGTGCGACATTCTGCTCGCGCGAAAGGCCACGATCGACAAGTTCATCGGCGATGCGATCCTCGCCTTCTGGAACGCTCCGCTCGAAGATGCCGACCAGCACGAAAACGCGGCGCGCAGCGCGCTGGCCATGGTCGCGCGGCTGGCAAATCTGAACCTTGAAAAGCAGGCACATGCCAGTGCCCCCTGGCCCGGTGAGGTAAAGATCGGCATCGGCCTCAACACCGGCCTGTGCTGCGTCGGCAACATGGGTTCGGCGCAGCGCCTGTCGTATTCGCTTATCGGCGACACCGTGAACCTTGCCTCCCGCTTCGAAGGCCTCACAAAGTTCTACGGTGTCCCGATTGCAGTCGGCAGCACGCTTGCAGCCCGGCTGCCATGCTTCGCGACGCTGGAGCTGGACCGGGTGCGGGTGGTCGGGCGCGATATGCCAGAAACACTGTTCGCGCTGCTCGGCGATGAAGCCATGGCTAGCGGGGGCCCGTTTGTGCGGCTTTTCGCGCTGCATTCAGGCATGCTGGCCAGCTACCGCAAGAAGGATTGGGCTACGGCTGGCCATGCGCTGAATGCGCTCGATCCCTTCTGTCCCGAATTCGGCCTCCAACCTTTGTACGCGCTCTATCGCAGACGCATCGCAGAGCTGCGCCATGTCTCTCTTCCGGACGATTGGGACGGGGTCTACCAGGCCTTGGAGAAATAGTCGGGCGTGCCGGTTAGAGAAGCGATCTCATGGGCCATTCCCGCGCTGCGGCGGATTGTCCGTTCCGCTGTTCTCGTCGCCTCCGCCGCCAAGCCCGGGTAGCGGCAAGCCGATGCTGAACCGAAATTTGGGCGTCTTCGGCTTGTCCCGCTCGGTGCGCATTGCGGCCAGCGACGGGAAGATCAGCGCATTGATTCGCTCCAGACCTTGCCGCGAAATCGTGAACGGGCCGATGGGCGGGGCGCCGGGGGCAGGGACATAGGCTGCGAGCATCGGGCGGTCGAGCGTGACGGTTCCGGGGCCCGCCGTGACCGAAATCGCGCCCGGTGTCGCACCACCCTGAGTCAGTGGCCCGGGCCCGCGCAGTACGATCAGCGAGGCGGTGTAGGTGTCGCCTTTGGTCGCCCGATCGATCCCGCCCTCTCGTTTTGCAATAGCCACGGCATCAGCGCCAATGACCACGTCGACCACCGTGCCCCGGATGCCGATCGTGGCAATAGGCGTGCGGAGCGAGGCATTGCTGCCGCGGTCGGGCCTGCCCGACATGAAGCGGAACGCCCCCTTGGCCATCGACGCCGTGAACGAGCGCCCAGTCGCAGGCGCATAAACGTAGCGGTCGATCGTCAGCCGGGCGTTCGCCCCAACCGTGAACAACGACTTGTCGAGCAGAAGGACCTGAAGTTGGCTCTTTTTGCCGGTCTGGACTGTGTCCGCCAGCGCAACCCGTTCGCGCGGCACCGCACGATGGGCTTTTGGGAGGCCTGCCGGAGTAATCCAAACTTCATTCAGTATGGCCGAGGCTATCCCGACAATCTGTCCCGCGTCAGAGCCCCGAGCTATCGGCGCGAGAGGCGCAACGAGCGCCATCAGCGCAAGGCAAAATGCCCATATGGGCGATCGGCGATGAGCCTTGGCGTCACTCTCCACCGGGTGTGCCCGAACAGGGTGCCATGGCCTCGTTCCAGTCCTGATCCTTGAATTCCTTGCGGCGCAGCCCTTGAAATTCCACGGCTGCCCCGGTCTGGTCATCGAGGCGGCAGAGCAGACTGGCATGGAGCAGTTGCGCCGGCAGCGCTTCGGGATGCAGGATCATAAGGCGCTGCAGTGTCGCTGCCGCGGCCAGCAATTCGCCGTGCCCGATCTGGTCCAGCGCGAGGATCATACCTTGGTCAACCTTGTCGGTCGCGCTCGAAAGTTGATCGAGTTCAGACAGGTCGTCTGCCCGAGCCGGGGCCGCGGCGATCAACAGTGCGCTGCATAGGAGCGCGGCGGATCGCGTAATCGTATGGATGCTCATTATCTGACGCGCCCCCCTGCCTCCCGCGAGACAATGCGCCCTTTTCCGGGAACTGCCAACGCCAAATTGCCGGCTTATCGCGCTATGCCGTCGCCTCTTGCGGCAGTCAGCTTTGTGCGAGCTCTACGCAGCGATGCAGGTGCTCACGCCAACATCCGCGCCATCAACACTCGGGCTCCGTCGCTCGACATCGAAACTTGGGCCGAAGGGGGCGAATTAACCCTGTAGTTGGGAGTGCTTCGCAGCGAAGTCTTCGACATTATTCAAGACCATCTGATCAGACGTCCGGTGCCCGCCAACGCAGTGGCGCAGTTCGTGCGGCAGGTGAATGGCTGCGTTGAGCTTCGATCGGCCGGTTAACATACGGCCGGCAGTATTCCGAACGCTTCGCACTTTCAAGGTAGCATAATAGCGATTTTGAATGAACGGCACGTTTTAGAGACACCGCTTGACCCGTCGAACGGCTGAACTTGTGGGCGCAATGCCGATTGGCCGTTTCGTGTCGTTCCCTTGGCAGCTTGTGCCGGGAACCGACATTCATGTTGGCAGACGTGACCGACCGGGTTTGGTTGCCTACTGCCGGAAGCCAGTGGCACATGGACGAACCCGGTCCGCAGGATGGGCGCTCGGGGTGGGGTCGCGCCGTAATTGCGAGGCTTTGGGTG
>DAICYJ010000041.1 GCA_027311705.1 Novosphingobium sp.
AGGGCGTATTCGGCCTATTCGCGGCCATGTACAGCCACACGTCGTACAACAGATGTATCGTGCAACTCGCGGGGCCGATGGTCAGATGTGAAATACAGCCGTTGCAAATCGAGTTTAACAGAAGCGTACATCTGCAAAATCTTCTTGTCGGCTATTCGGAAACGTTGCTTTCGCAAGTCATGCAAACGGTTGCCTGCAACACGCTTCATTCCATCGAAGAGCGGATGTGCCGGTGGCTGTTAATGATGCATGATCGGGCAGACGGCGAAATGCTCACCTACACGCACGAATTTCTTGCGCGTATCATGGGTGCCAATCGGACTTCGGTGACGCTAGCGGCGCAATCTCTGCAGAAGCGGGGCCTCATCAGCTACCGCCGCGGACTGATGCAGATCAGCGATCGGCGTGGGCTGGAGGCAGCCTCATGCGAGTGCTACGCGATCGTAAAGGCGCGCTTCGACACATTTCTGACCACCCCGCGTGAGGATCAGAAGTCTCACTAGGCTAACAGATGAATCAAAGCGTCTGCGCCAATGCACCACACGATCGATGCGCTGAAGGTGGCGAGTGCGTGATCACCCTGATAACCCCACGCCCACCCTCAAACACACGAAAGCGCGGACCGGCCTTTCAGCCGCTCCGCGCTCCCGTGGAGCCCGCTGCCCTTACTTCAGGAGCGAGAGGACGTTCTGCTGGGCCTGATTGGCCTGCGCGATCATCGCGGTCGAGGCCTGCGCCAAGATCTGCGCCTTGGCCATCATCGTCGTTTCCGCCGAATAGTCGGTATCGAGGATGCGGCTGCGCGCGTCCGACAGGTTGGTGACGTTGTCGTTGAGGTTGTTCACCACCGATTCAAGCCGGTTCTGGCCCGCACCGAACGAGGCCCGCGCCGCACTGACTTCATCGAGCGCGGTATCGACCGAGCCCATCGTCGTGGTGGCGGCGGCAACCGTGGTCACATCGAAGGTGACGGCGGCGATGCCCTTGCTGGTGATGTCGACCGTGTCGCCGGTATCGGCACCGACCTGGATGGTGAAGGTCTGGTCCGCGACGCCGAACACGTTGTTGCCGTTGAACTTGGTGTTGCCCAGCACGCTGGTGATCTGCGTCGCCAGTTCCTGAACTTCCGCGTCCATATAGCCGCGGTCGGTCGGCTGGTAGGTGGCCGACTTGGCCTGAATGGCCAGCTCGCGCACACGCTGCAGCATCGCGGTGACTTCGTTCAGCGCACCGTCCGATGTCTGGGCAAACGAGATGCCGTCGTTGGCGTTGCGGATGCCCTGGCCCATGCCCTTGATCTGCGACGTCATCGTCGTGGTGATCGCGAGGCCGGCGGCGTCATCCTTGGCGCCGTTAAGGCGCTTGCCGGTCGACAGGCGCTCCATCGAAATGCCGGCCATACGGGCGGCGGTGTTCGATGCGTTGGCCGCCTTGACGGCCGAAATGTTGGTGTTGATTACTGCCATGATCCCAATACTCCACATATGGGCCGAAGCGGGAAACTCCGTGCATGTCCCGCAATGAAGGACGGCCGGGGGCGGCGGTTGTTAAGGGGGTTGTTAAGGGGCGCGTGAAAGTCCTGCGCCCTTGCCCGGCGTTCCGTTTTCGTTCACAGGTTGGATCATGACGGCGCTGTCCCTCCCCGCCCTTCACGCCAGCCACGGCGGGTGCTGGATTCGCGAAGTGCGAGGGTCTGCCGGCGCCTCCACGCGCGGCGTTGGCAAGGGCGAGGCGATCATGGCCGCGTCCGACACGCCGCTGCTGATGCTGAACGCACCGCTGGTGGCCAGCCGGCTGGGCTATCCCGATCTTTCGGGGCTGGATCTGCTGGAACTTTTCGCTTTCGTCCACCCTGCCCGCTTTGTGGTGCCGACGCCCAAGGGGCTGGCCCACGCGCTCGATCTTATGGAACCGGCGAACGACGATGGCGTGCCGCTGCTGTTGCAGGAGGCCGCCGGGGCCTTGCTGGACACCTGCGAAAGCGAAGGCTGGCAGGCGCGCGAGGGGGCGTGGACGTCGTTGCAATCGCTGGTGCGGTTGCGCTGGCCGTGGGCGACTTTGCTTGGCCCGCGCATTCGCAAGCCCGAACGCGCCGAACGCTGGCTGTTCACCCGCCTTCCAGAATGGGAAGACGCGGGCGAGCGGCCCCAGCCCGCGCAAGTGGTGCTGGGCGGTGCCGAGATCGAGGAACGGCTGGCGCGGCTGACCGGCAGCGATGCTGAAAGCCGGCCCGGTCAGATCGCCTATGCGCGCGAGGCCGGGGGCACGTTTGCACCGCGCGGAGGCAACCGCCGTCCGCATGTGTTACTGGCGCAAGCGGGCACCGGCACCGGCAAGACGCTGGGCTATCTGGCGCCGGCCTCGCTGTGGGCGGAGCGATCGGGCGGCACCGTATGGGTTTCGACCTACACCAAAGCATTGCAACGGCAGTTACGGCGCGAAAGCCGCCGCGCCTTTGCCGAAAAGCCGGGCGAAAGGCCGCCGGTGGTAGTGCGCAAGGGGCGCGAGAATTACCTGTGCCTGCTCAATCTGGAAGACGCGTTGCAGGGCGGGTTCCAGGGGCGCGCCGCGATCATGGCCCAACTGGTGGCGCGCTGGGCCGCCTATTCGCAGGACGGCGACATGATCGGCGGCGACCTGCCCGGCTGGCTGGGAACGCTGTTCCGCAAGCGCGGGATGGCGGCGCTGACCGACCAGCGCGGCGAATGCGTTTATGCCGGGTGCCCGCATTATCGGAAGTGCTTCATCGAACGCGCCGCGCGCAGTTCCGCCGATGCCGAACTGGTGATCGCCAACCACGCGCTGGTGATGGTCAACGCTGCACGTGGCCGCGACGTGGCGCACCGGCCAACGCGGATAGTGTTCGACGAAGGGCACCATGTGTTCGAGGCGGCGGATTCGACTTTTGCGTCGGCGCTGACCGGGGCGGAAACTATCGAGCTGCGGCGCTGGGTGATCGGGCCGGAAGGCAAATCGCGCGGGCGTCGGCGCGGGCTTGCTGCGCGGCTGGCCGATGTGGCGAGCTATGACGAGGATGGCGCGATCGCCATCACCCGCGCGCGCGAGGCGGCGGAGATGCTGCCCAGCGAAGGCTGGCTGACGCGGGTGATCGAAGGCGCTCCGTTCGGCGCGGTGGAGGAATTGTTGGCCGCCACGCGCACGCTCGTGCTGGCGCGCGACGAAAGCGGCGGGCAGGACGCCGGCTATGGCCTCGAAACCGAAGTGGCGCAGCTCGACGGCGGGTTCATCGAGGCCGCAGGCCGCGCGCAGGAGGCGCTGGAGGCCTTGCGCCAGCCGCTGGTCAAGCTGGGGCTGCGGCTGGAGGCGCTGATCGAGGACGGGCCGGACTGGCTCGACGGCCTGGCGCGGGCACGGATCGAAGGCGCGCGCGGGGCGATCCAGTGGCGAACCGATCTGGTCGCCGGGTGGATCGCGCTGCTGGCGCGGCTGGGTGGCCCGGCCGATCCCGATTTCGTCGACTGGCTGTCGGTCGATCGGTCCGAGGGGCGCGAGTGGGATATCGGGCTGCACCGGCGCTATCTCGATCCGATGAAGCCCTTTGCCGAAACCGTGCTCGCGCCCGCGCATGGAGTAATGGTGACGAGCGCGACATTGCGCGACGGCGACGACTGGGACAGCGCGGTGATCCGCAGCGGGGCGCAACATCTCGACGTCGCACCGCGCCTGTTCGCCGCCGACAGTCCGTTCGATTATGCCAACCAGGCCGAAGTGCTGATCGTGACCGACGTCGCCAAGGGCGATATCCCGGCGCTCGCCGCCGCCTATGGCCGGCTGATCGAGGCGGCGGGCGGCGGCGTGCTGGGGCTGTTCACCGCGATCCGGCGGCTGCGCGCGGTTTATGGCCGGATCGCCGACCGGCTGGCGCGCGGCGGTCTGCCGCTGTTCGCACAACATGTCGATCCCATCGACACCGGCACGCTGGTCGATATTTTCCGCGACGATCCGCGCGCCAGCCTGCTGGGCACCGATGCCTTGCGCGACGGGGTTGATGTGCCAGGCCACTCGCTGAGGCTGGTGATCATGGAGCAGGTGCCGTGGCCCAAGCCGTCCATTTTGCATCGCGCACGGCGGCTGGCGGGCGGCGGGCAAGCGCACGACGACCGCATCATCCGCGCGCGTCTGGCGCAGGCATTCGGCCGGCTGATCCGTTCGGGCAGCGACCGGGGACATTTCGTGGTGCTTTCGTCCGCGTTTCCTTCACGTTTGCTGGGCGCGTTTCCGGCCGGCACGCCGGTGCGCCGGGTGACGCTGGATGTCGCTTTACAAAGCATCGCGGGCGGTGTTTCTGGGGCACCCGTGGACATGCCCGACGAGAGCCGAACATGAAAACCCTCGCCTTGTTTCGCCACGCCAAGTCCGACTGGTCGGACGCGCGCGCCCGCGATTTCGACCGTCCGCTGAACGCGCGGGGCGTGCGCGGGGCGCAAGTGATGGGCGCGCATATCCGCATCAGCGGCGCACGATTCGACCGCATGATCGCCTCGCCCGCCGTACGCGTTGCCGAAACCATCGAGGAAGCGAGCAAGGCCTGGGGCCGGTCGTTTCCGGTCGAATGGGACCGGCGCATCTACCTTGCCAGTTCGGCCGTGCTGATGGACCTGCTGCGCGAACTGGAAGGCGATCCCGCCAGCGTTCTGATGGTGGGGCACAATCCGGGCCTGGAAGACCTGATCTTCGATCTGGTGCCCGATGACGGCACTTGCCCGTTGCGCGATGCGGTTGAGCAGAAATTCCCGACCGCAACATTGGCGGTCATTCAGCTGGCGATCGACAGCTGGGCCGATCTGGAGGAAGGCTGCGGCCGCCTTACCGCGCTCACCCGCCCGCGCGACCTCGATCCCGCTCTGGGGCCGGAAATGGTGCCTTAGTGAATTGAGGTCGCGGTTGTCGGCATGCTGCTCATGCAGCCTCGACAGCCACGGCAAGCCGGTTGCGCACCGCTTCCAGATGCGAGCGCAGCAGGTGCAGCGCGGCAAGGATGCGGTCTTCTTCGGGCTTCGAACTGTCAAAGGCCGAAGCTGTGATTTCCGGCGTAACCGGCAGCGCCGGCGCACGGTCTGGCGCGCCGCCCTGCAACGCCTGCCGCGCGCCGCGGATGGTGTAACCTTCACGGCGCAGCATCCGATCTATCCGCACGATCAGCGCAATATCCTCGGTGCGGTAATGGCGACGGCCGCCAGCCCGTGTCAACGGGCGCAGCATGGGAAACTGTTCTTCCCAATAGCGCAGCACATGCTGCTTCAAACCGAGCGCCGTCGCCACTTCGCCGATGGTGCGCAGTGCGCCCGAATCTTTCCCATCCTGAAACAGGCTGGAAATTCCCTCGGGCGTGCCGTCCACGTCGATCATCCGTTGCGCCTCATCCGCCGGCGCAAATCCTGTCCTTGAGCATCTGGCTGGCGCGGAATGTCAGCACCCGGCGCGGGGTGATGGGCACTTCGACGCCGGTCTTGGGATTGCGGCCGACACGTTCGGCCTTGTCGCGCAGCAAAAAGGTGCCGAAGCCTGAAATTTTTACGTTTTCACCTTCAGACAACGCCTCGCACAAATGCCCGAGAACCGATTCCACCATCTCCAGCGAATCCGCGCGCGAAAGCCCGACCCGGCGATTGATGCTTTCCGCAAGATCTGCGCGGGTCAGTGTACCAATTGAACGCATTCTCTTAAATCCCCCCCAGGAGTGAACGAACCCGGCCAAGAGAATAACGGCTTTTCCCGAATGCGCAATGCAATGCATTGCAGGGAAACAGTTTTGCCCGCCGACCTGAATTACGATCAAAGAACGGTAAATCAGATGCGGACGAGGCTGGCACCCCAGGTGAAACCGCCGCCCATCGCTTCGAACATCACAAGGTCGCCAGGCTTGATCCGCCCGTCGCGCACCGCCGTATCGAATGCCAGCGGCACCGATGCTGCGCTGGTGTTGGCATGGCGATCGACGGTGACGATCACCTTTTCGGGCGGCAGGCCGAGCTTGCGCGCGGTGGCATCTAGAATGCGCTGGTTGGCCTGATGCGGCACCACCCAATCGAGGTCTGCCACGGTGTGGCCGGTGCTGGCCAGCACCTCCTGCAACACGCTGGCAAGGTTGACGACCGCGTGGCGAAAAACCTCGCGGCCCTTCATGCGCAGCTTGCCAACGGTGCCGGTCGTGGAAGGCCCGCCATCGACGTACAGCAATTCATTGTGCGCACCATCGGCATGCAGTTTCGTGGCGATAATACCCCGTGCTGCGGGATCGGTTTCATCCACCTCGCGCGCTTCGAGCAGCAGCGCGCCCGCGCCATCGCCGAACAGCACACAGGTGGTGCGGTCTTCCCAATCGAGGATGCGGCTGAAAGTTTCCGCGCCGATCACCAGCGCGCGTTTTGCCGATCCCGTACGCAGCAGCGCATCGGCGACGGACAGCGCATAGAGGAAGCCCGAGCACACCGCCGCGACATCGAACGCGACGCCGCCGTTGCAGCCCAGCGCATGCTGCACGATAGTGGCGGTAGCGGGAAAGGTCTGATCGGGCGTTGCG
>DAICYJ010000104.1 GCA_027311705.1 Novosphingobium sp.
GTTTACCCCCGGCCCGATTGCGGCAACAATCCCCGAAAAGTCCCGTCCAAGCACGGCCGGGAGGTTGAACTGGACATAAGCGTTCACGTAGCCAGACACAGCATAGCAATCGAATGGATTGACACCCGCAGCATGGTTGCGAACCAGAATTTCGCCGGTACGCGGCACCGGAATTGGTATGTCTTCCAGCCGAAGACCGTCGAGTCCCAGATAATCGTGAAAGCGCACCGCCCGCATTGTCGATCTCCGGTTCGATATGACCCCGTTTAATGCCCCCGAAGTCCCAGCCCCCCTGCCTTGGGGTAGGACAGTCGTTTCTCGGGCGACGTGTATTGTCAGCAAATAAATAGCTGGAAAGGACATTCCTATGGTCGATTTCGAAGCCATTGTTCGTGATTTCTGTGCCGCTTGGGGCGAGGGCAAAGTAGAGAAGCCGGATGCCGGGCCGATCGCGGAAATGTTCGCCATCGACGGAGAGTGGCAGCTTTGGGTGCCCGGCGGTGAGGTTATCAAGGGCCGCGAGGTCATCCGCAAGGAAATCGAGCGGCAGGCTGGATTTTCGACCTTTATGCAGTGTGGGATCGAGAAGCTGATCGTATCGGGCTCGACGGTGATGACGCAGCGTGTCGATCATTTCACGATGCGCGGCGTTCGCGTCGAGCATGCACTGGTCGCTGTTTACGAGCTTGATGAAGAGGGCAAGATCCTCAGCTGGCGTGAATATTTTGATACCGCCGACATCGGACGGCAGCTTGGCCTGAAGACTGAAGAACTGATGGCGGGATGAGCCCGTTGCGGAACGAGGAGGAAACGCGGCTCGTCGCACAGATCGAGGCGCTGACTCATGGAAAGGTGACGGCGCTCGATCGTCAGCCGAGATGGCGCAAGGCCTGGTACGCGACGGTGCGCCGCGAGGGTGCCGAACTGCCGCTCTACATTCGGGGCGACAAGCAGATCGATGCGGAGCCTTATCCCGGCCTGGACCGCGAGGCGACGGTCCTGACGCTGCTGGCGAGCGGCGGGCTGCCGGTTCCACACGTTTACGGTATGGCGCGCGATCCCATCGGGATCGTGATGGACCGGGTGCCTGGCGAGCGGGATGTCGCAACGGCGAGTGATGATGCCGAGCGGCAGAGTATCGCCGAGGAATACATCGAGCTGCTGGCCAAGATGCATGCGCTCGATGTTGCGCCATTCATCGCGGCCGGGATTGAAAAGCCCGAAGGTGCCGCCGGGGTTTCGTTGTCGTATCTCAATGCGCATCTTCCACTTTACGAGCGGACCAAGCGTGGACCACAGCCCCTTGTCGAATGGGCGTTGCGCTGGATACAGCGCAACGTGCCGCAACACCGCGAGGTGCCACGGCTGATCCACGGCGATCCCGGCCAGTTTCTGTTCGCCGAGGGGCGCGTCACCTGTCTCTATGATTTCGAAGCAACGCATATCGGTGATCCGATGCATGATCTGGCTGCGCTTCGCCTGCGCGCCGGGACTGAACCACTCGGTGCCGATCCCGATCACCTCGTGCGGCACTATGCTCGCATCACGGGGGTCGAGATCGATGCAGGGGTGCTTAGCTTTCATACAGCCGCATTCATGTTGGCGGCTGTGATGTCGATGGCGGGGCCGCTTTACGATCCGCGACCGGCCGACATGCAGCTTGAGTATCAGATCTGGGACGTGATGTGCCGCCGCGCGATGCTGTGGGGAATGGCAGAGGTCATGGGGGCGGTCATCACACCGTCGGCACCGATCGTGTTGCCCGAAGGACGGTCATCCATGATCGCCAAGGTACTCGATGCGACGATCGAGCGCATCGATGTGACCGATCCGGTTGCCGCAGGAAACCGGGAGTCCGCGCGCGCGCTGGCGCAATGGGCACGAGCCGAAGCGTTTGCCGGCATAGAGCACGAGGCCGGCGATCTCGATCGTGTGGCGGCGATCATCGGCTTCCGGCCGTCCACCTGGCGCGATGCGGATGAAGCGTTGGAGCAATTTGTCCTGCGCGCCGGACCAGAGCACGATGCTGTGTTGTTCTCGTATTTTGCGCGTCAGATCGAGGATCGGGTCGCAGTCGCAGTGCCCGTCCGCGACAGGCTGGCACATTATGCGCTGACGCCGGTGCAGTTGTGAATACAACGCCCAAGAAAAGCCCGCTGCCTGCTTTCGACAATCATATCACGCGCATCCTCGGCGTGGCAGTTCCCATCGCGAACGCGCCGATGGGGACAGTTGCGAACCCTGAACTCGTTTCCGCGGTTTCCGGTGCAGGAGCGATCGGGTGCCGTTAAAGGGATTGCACCGGGTGGCGACGAGGTGGAAACGGTTGGGGCCGTTGTTTGCGGCGGACATTCGCCGCCAGCGCGTGAACCGGGTGCGCGGGTAGAGGCATGGCGCTGGCACTTCGACGAGATGGGTGCTGTCAGTCCAATGCGAACTCGTCTCCACTTGGCGCAACTTGGCTCATAGGCAGCACCTTCAGCCCGCGAGCGACTGCCACTCAGCCAACGCGGCCGAGCGACGGGTTGTGTAAGTTTGACGATCGACGAGATGACGTTCCGAGTTGAAATGATTATGCAGGCTGGCGTGAACCGAGACGAACTTTTGTAGCGACTTCATACGTCGAAACCGCAACATGGCGCGTTCTCGTCGTCGGAATGGAAGATGCGAATTTTCCGCCCGATTGTTCTTCCCGCGCCCCATCTCGCGGCGGCCCAAATTGCCCAGCGCGCGCATCGCTGCCGGGTAGGATCTCAGCCCATCCGTCACGATAGTCTCGGCACGGCCGTGACGTTTCAGCGCTTTTTTCAGGAACTTCAAAGCCGCAGATTGTCACGCTTCCTGGTGACATACGATTCGAGGACCTCCTCCTCATGATCCACTGCCCGCCAGAGATAATGCCGCTCACCGTTGATCTTTACGAACACTTCATCGAGATGCCACTTCCAGTGGCTAAAGCCCCGCATCCGGCTCACGCGCTGCCGCCGGATATCGGCTGCGAACAGCGGACCGAACCGGTTCCACCAAAGCCGCACGGTCTCGTGGCAGATATCGATGCCCCGCTCGAACAGCCTCCACGTTCCGCAAACTCAGCGGGAACCGGACATACATCATGACGACGAGGCGGATCACCTCCGGCGACGAATTGAAATAGCGGAAGAGGTTGGCAGCCGCCCGCACCGTCCGCCATTTGCTTTGACAGCAACTTACATGTCGTTAAGCACCAAGGCCGCACCTTTTTCGCCGATCATCATCGCCGGGAAATTGGTGTTGCCACTGATAATGTCGGGCATGATCGAGGCATCGATCACCCGCAAGCCATCCAGCCCGCGCACGCGCAGCTTCTCGTCGACGACAGCCATCGGATCGTGGCCCATCTTGCACGTGCCGACCGGGTGATAGAGCGTGATCGCATTCTGCCGGATATAATGGTCGATATCGGCATCGCTGGTGACCGAGGCACCCGGCGCATATTCGGGCCCGCGCAGATCGTCGTAGGCCGATTGCGCGATGATCTCACGCGCGACACGTATGCCTTCGCGCATTACGCGCATGTCTTCGGCGTCGCTGAGATAACGCGGATCGATCAGCGGCGCCTGCCGGGGATCGGCAGAACGGATGCGAATTTCACCGACGCTGTTCGGACGGCTGCCGTTGAACACCAGTTGGAAGCCTTCCTCTTTGATGATGTTCCGGCCGTGGTCGGTGTACATCAAAGGCACACTGTACATCTGAATGTCCGGATATTCGAGATCGGGGCGCGAATGGAGGTGCGCCCATGCTTCGAGTGCGCCGACGCTCGTCGGGCCGGAACGGAACATCAGATATTGCCCCAGCGCCTTCACCATCGCCAAAGGCTTGAGCGTGCCCAGCAATGAACATGGTTGCGACAGGCGCTGCTTGACCGAAACCGCAATGTGATCGCGCAAGTTGCGCCCGACGCCGGGCAATTCCTGCACCGTCGCAATGCCGTGCGGGCGCATGTCGTGCGGATCGCCGACGCCCGAAAGCTGAAGCAGTTGTGCCGAATTGACCACGCCCCCGCTCAGCAGCACTTCACGGCTGGCGGCCACACGCTTCACCTCGCGCCCTTGCAGATATTCGACCGCGACCGCACGGCCGCGCTCGATGACGACACGACTTGCCAGCGCGCCGGTCACCACTTTCAGGTTGGGCCGGCCCAGCACCGGCTTTAGATAGCCCACCGCCGCACTGATCCGCCGACCGCCCGAAAAATTGCCCTGCATCTGCGCCACGCCGAATGGATTGCCCAGATTCATGTCGGTCTGGAACGGCAACCCGGTCGCGGTGGCCGCATCGATCATGGCGCGACTGGTCGGGTTCATCGCCTCGAACGGCGACCAGGTGACAGGGATCGGGCCATCCTGCCCGCGCAGGGCCGGGTCGGCATCCTTGCAACGTTCGATCTTGCGGAAATAGGGCAGGACATCGCTCCAGCCCCAGCCGGGGTTGCCCATTTGCGCCCATCGATCGTAGTCACCCGCATTGCCGCGCGAAACGACCAGACCGTTGATCGAGCTGGACCCGCCCAGCACTTTTCCTCGCGGGAAATACATCGTCCGCCCATCGAGGCCGGGTTGCGGCTCGGTTTCATAGCGCCAGTTGCCCTTGCCCGATTGCATCAGCGCGAAGAACCCGGCGGGCATGTGATAAAACAGGCTGGAATCGCGCCCGCCCGCCTCAAGCAGCAGCA
>DAICYJ010000114.1 GCA_027311705.1 Novosphingobium sp.
GATCAACATTCACCACAGCTCACTGCCCGCGTTCAAGGGCGCCATGCCCTATCACCGGGCCTACGAGCGCGGGGTGAAAATGGTCGGCGCGACGGCGCACTATGTGACGCCCGACCTCGACGAAGGGCCGATCATCGCGCAGGATGTGTCGATGGTGGATCATGCCGACACGGTGGACGACCTGATCGCGCAGGGGCAGGAAACCGAAAGCCGCACGCTGACACGCGCGGTGAAGGCGCATTGCGAGCGGCGCGTGATGCTGAACGGGATGCGGACGGTGGTGTTCAAATGAGCAAAGAGCGATTGCGGCAGGCATTTGCAGATCTTGGCATCGCGTGGGCGGCGCTGGAACATCCTGCCGTGTTCACGGTGGAGGAAAGCGCAGCAATCCATGCCGTGATGCCCGGCGCGCATACTAAAAACCTGTTCCTGAAGGATGCGGGCGGACAGTTCTGGCTGGTAACCGTCGACCATGCGCGGCGGGTTGATCTGAAGGCCTTGGCCGGAGCCATTGGTGCAAAAAAGCTGAGCTTTGGCAAGGCGGAGGAGATGGAGCGCCTACTGGGCGTTTCGCCGGGCGCCGTTACACCGCTGGCCGCCATCAACGACGAAACAGGCTCGGTGCGCGTGGTCATCGACGCCGATCTGACGACGGCGGAGCAAGTGAACGTTCATCCGCTGCGCAATACCGCCACGGTCGGCCTTTCGGGACCGGATCTGCTGCGCGCTTTGGCGGCGTGGGGGCATGAGGCGATTGTCGCCGCGATTCCCGAGCGGGTCATAGCGGAGACCTCATGACCGTCAGCACGTTCGACCTGTTCAAGATCGGTATCGGCCCTTCAAGTTCGCATACCGTAGGCCCAATGGTCGCGGCGCGGCGGTTCTGCACGCTGCTGGCCGAAAGCAAAGTGCTGGAACAGGCCGTGCGGGTGGAGGTGGACCTTTACGGATCGCTGGCGCTGACGGGCAAGGGCCATGCTTCTGACAACGCGATCATTCTGGGCTTGGCCGGTGAAATCCCGTCCGAAGTCGAAATCGACGCGGTGCCAGGTATCCTTGCCGCCTGCCATGAAACGAAAAGTGTCGCGCTGCTCGGCCGGCACGACGTGGCATTCGACCCCGACGTGGACATGCATTTCCGCCAGCGCCAGCGCCAACCCTTCCACAGCAACGCACTGGCATTCACAGCCTTCACGGCAGACGGCGAGCAACTGATGCGCCGGTTCTATTACTCTGTGGGCGGTGGCTTCGTGCTTGACGAGGACGAGGCGCAGCGCAATGCGCCGGCGGGCGACGAGGTTGCGGTGCCTTATCCCTTTGGCTCCGGCGCGGATCTGCTCGAAATCGGCGCGCAAACTGGCCTGACCATTGCCGCGATCATGCTGGAAAACGAAACGGCGCTGCATCCGCTAGCGGAAGTGGAAACCATGCTGGACCGAATCGGCGACGCCATGGCCGCCTCGATCGATCGCGGGTGCACCCGTGCCGGAATTCTGCCGGGCTCGCTCAAGGTGGAACGCCGCGCGCCGCGGCTGGCGACCGAACTTGTCATCCGCCAGCAGGCATCTCTTGCAGATCCACTCGCCGCGCTCGATTGGATCAACCTGTGGGCCATCGCTGTGAACGAGGAAAACGCCGCCGGTGGCCGCGTGGTGACCGCGCCAACTAACGGTGCGGCGGGCATCATCCCCGCCGTGCTGCGCTATTACGAGCGTTGCTGCCGGGGCGATGTGGCCGGGCGGCGCACGTTCCTGCTCACCGCCGCCGCGATTGGAGCGCTTTACAAGCGCAATGCCTCGATCTCCGGCGCGGAAGTCGGCTGTCAGGGCGAAGTGGGAGTCGCCTGCTCGATGGCGGCGGCGGGGCTGACGGCGGCGCTGGGCGGCAGCAACGCGCAGATTGAGAACGCCGCCGAAATCGGCATGGAGCACAATCTTGGCCTCACCTGCGATCCCGTGGGCGGACTGGTGCAGATCCCGTGCATCGAGCGCAACGCCATGGGTGCGGTAAAGGCGATCGACGCGTCGCGCCTGGCCATGATGGGCGATGGCACGCATCGCGTGAGCCTGGACAAGGTGATCGAAACGATGCGCCAGACCGGGCGTGACATGCGCGATAAGTACAAGGAAACCTCGCAGGGCGGGCTTGCCGTCAATGTCGTGGAATGTTGACGACCCTTGATGCGATTACGACGCAATTCGATTTGACGCAGGACAGCGCGAGAGTCAGACTGGACGCATAAACGTGGAGAAATCGAGATAGCCCCGGATCGCCTCATCAACCGTCGCTGGTTGCCGCTCAACGCCCTGCGCGCGTTTGAGGCGGTCGGCCGCCACATGAGCTTCACCGCCGGCGCGCAGGCGCTGACCGTGTCGCAAAGCGCGATGAGCCGCCATGTCAGCAGCCTTGAGGAGCTGATCGGAAAGCCGTTGTTCGAACGCGGGTCGACCGGGCTGAAACTGACGCCTGCCGGCGAAATCCTGCTTCCTGTGGTGGGCAAATGCCTCGACCGGATGGAGCAGTCAATCAACACCATCCGCAACAAGGATCTCGAAAGCCGGCCCTTGCGCCTGCACATTCCGCCCTCGCTGCTGTATCAAAGCGCGCTGCCGCTTATCCGCGATTTTCACCGCGAGCATCCCGAAGTGCGCATCGACGTGACGACATCGAACGTGACGGGCGAGCCGCGCACCAACGTCGACATGGCCATCGTGTTCGACCGGCCCGCCGTGGACGACAAGGTGGCCGACCTGTTGTGGATGGTCCGCGTCGCCCCGCTGTGCTCGCCGATGACGGCGGAGGCACATCGCGGCAAATCACTTGAACAGTTCCTGCACGACAACGAACTGCTGCACGTGAAGCTGGAAGGCGAGCCGCGCGGACTGTTGTGGAGCGTCTATGCAGATCAGCAACGGCTGGTGGTGGATACACACGGCGGGCTGGCGTTCGACACCGCGTTTTCCGCCGTCCGCTATGCCATCGGGGCATCGGGCGTGGTGTTGGCGGACATCGACATGTTCGCGGCCGAGATCGCCAGCGGGGAACTGGTCATGCCCTTCGACCGGGTGACAGCCGACGGTTTCGGCTATTACCTGAAGACCCATGCCGAGGACTTGGCCGACCCCGCGATCTATCTGCTGCGCGACTGGATCATCCGCCACTTCGCCTACAGCGCAGCGAGCGAACAGGTGCCCGCTTCAGCCTGATTTTCAAGCTGGACGCGAAAGCGTTCGCGATACCGCATCGTGCCATCCGGCCACCAATAACTTACGGCGGGCCGGGCCCATCGCCGGCCTGAACAGCCTCCCCCGCGCCCAAGTTGCGGCCAGTGCATCGAGATCGGGCCACACGCCGACTGCCAGCCCGGCATGGAATGCCGCGCCCAACGCCGTTGTTTCGAGGTGGGCTGGCCGTTCCACCGGCGTATCGAGCAGGTCGGCGAGGAACTGGCACAGCCAGTCGTTGGCCGCCATCCCGCCATCGACGCGCAGCGCGGCGGGGTATTGCGCGCCATCCGCCTCCATCGTCCGTGCAAGATCGAGCGTCTGATATCCGACCGCCTCCAAGGCGGCGCGCGCGAGATGCGCCTGCGTTGTACCCAGCGTCAGTCCGAAGATCGCACCGCGCGCATCGGGGTCCCAGTGCGGCGCGCCCAGCCCGGTGAATGCAGGCACCATGAAAACGCCGTGGTTGTCGGGCACCTGTACCGCCATGCCGTCAGTATCGCTGGCATGTGTAATCACGCCGATCCCGTCACGCAGCCATTTCACCGCCGCGCCAGCGATAAAGATCGAGCCTTCGAGGGCGTACGTCATCTTGCCACTGAGCCGCCACGCGGGTGTGGTCAGCAAGCGGTTCTGCGAAGGGAAGGCGTTCTCGCCGGTGTTCAACAGCATGAAGCAACCGGTGCCATAAGTCGATTTTGCCTGGCCCGGCTCGAAGCAAGCCTGCCCGAACAACGCAGCTTGCTGGTCGCCCGCCATGCCGGCAATGGGAATGGCTGCGCCGAACAGGCCGGACGCGGTGGTGCCAAAGACGTGACTGTTGTCGTGCACTTGCGGCAGAAGCGCCATCGGCACGCGCAGCATGGCGCACAATTCCTCGTCCCAACACTGGCGGTGGATATCGAACAGCATCGTGCGCGCGGCGTTGGTGACGTCGGTGGCGTGGACCTCGCCGCCCGTGAACCGCCACAGCAGGAAACTGTCGATCGTGCCGAAAGCCAGCTCGCCCTTCTCCGCCCGCGCCCGCGCGCCGGGCACGGCATCGAGCATCCAGGCGACCTTTGTGCCCGAGAAATAAGGATCTATCAGCAAACCGGTGCGTGCGCTGACCATGCTTTCGGCACCATCGGCCTTGAGCATCTGGCAAACGTCGGCCGTGCGCCGATCCTGCCACACGATGGCGCGGTGGATTGGCTGGCCAGTTGCGCGGTCCCAGATCACCGCCGTCTCGCGCTGGTTGGTGATTCCGATAGCGGCGATCTGTGTGGCGGAAAATCCCGCCTTGGCTATGGCCTGCCGCGCAGTCTCCAGCGCATCACGCCAGATGTCCTCAACATCGTGCTCCACCCATCCCGGCTGCGGATAATGCTGCGCGAATTCGGCCTGCGCGGTTGCGATCGGGCGGGCATCGGCATCGAAGACGATCGCGCGGGTCGAGGTCGTTCCCTGATCGATCGAGAGGACGTGCGTGGCGCGGGTCAAGGCAATCCTCCGGTTGGTTTCCGCGTCCTATCGTACTTTGCGGATGGTTCCCTATCAGGTAATTGCATTCCGGATTGCCTTCGTCTCATTTGCCGGGTGCGAGCCGGCCCCCTAGGGGCTTACGGAGCAGATCGGGGAAATGGTCCATGACCGTCGAGAAACAGACGCTGTGGGATATCCTCATCATCGGCGGCGGCATCAATGGCGCGGGGATCGCGCGCGATGCGGCCGGGCGCGGGCTTTCAGTGATGCTGGTCGAACAGGATGATCTGGCCAGCCATACGTCTTCGGCCAGCACCAAGCTGATCCACGGGGGCTTGCGCTACCTCGAATACGGCGAGTTCCGGTTGGTTCGCGAGGCGCTGATCGAGCGTGAGCGATTGCTGGGCATGGCCCCACACATCATCTGGCCGCTGCGGTTTGTGCTGCCGCAACTGAATTCGCCCCGGCCCGCGTGGATGGTCCGGCTGGGCCTGTTCATTTACGATCACATCGGCGGTCGCAAGAAGCTGCCTGCGACCGATACCATCGACTTGCGTAAGTCGCCCTTGGGCAAAGGCCTGTTGCCTGCCGCCCGAACTGCGTTCGTTTATTCTGATTGCTGGGTGGAGGACAGCCGCCTCGTCGTGCTTAACGCGATGGATGCTGCTGCGCGCGGTGCCGCGATCCACACGCGCACCCGCTTTCTTGGTGCGCAGCGAGAGGGTGATATGTGGATCGCCACCGTCGCCGATGCGGAAGGTGAACGGACCATCCACGCCCGTGCACTGGTAAATGCGGCAGGTCCGTGGGTTGAAGATGTGCTCCAGCGACTGCCTCGATCGCAAAATGAACGAGGCGTGCGGCTGATCAAGGGCAGCCACATCGTCGTGCCCCGGTTGTACGAGGGCGAACACGCCTTCATGCTGCAGAACGCTGACCGCCGTATCGTGTTTGCCATTCCATATGAGCGCGACTTCACACTGGTCGGCACCACGGATGAACCTTGGCACGGCCCGCCGGGCAAAGTGGAAATCTCGCGCGGTGAAACCGAGTATCTGTGCGCCACAATCCGGGCCAATTTCACCACGCCGATCCAACCGGAGGACGTGGTTTGGAGCTATGCTGGCATCCGTCCGCTGTATGACGACCACGCAACCAGCGCCTCGGCCGTCACGCGCGATTACGTGCTCGATCTCGATGCCGGGGATGGCGGCGACCCTCCGCTGCTCAGCGTTTTCGGCGGCAAGATCACGACGTTTCGCAAGCTTGCCGAACACGCGATGGAAAAGCTGGAGTCGGCTTTCCCGGAAGCGGGAGGCGCATGGACGGCAGGTGCCGCGCTGCCGGGCGGCGATATTCCGGATGCCGATTTCGAGCGCTTCGTCGTCGCTCTCGTGTCCGAGAGGCCCGGCATTCCACCGCGGCTGGTGCGGCGTCTGGCACGGGCTTACGGCACGCGAACCAAAGAGGTTCTGGGAAGTTCAACGACCGAAGCCGAGCTTGGCACCACTTTTGGCGGCGATCTAACGCAAGCGGAAGTGGACTACCTCGTCGCCCAAGAATGGGCGCGGAGTGCGCAGGACATCCTGTTCCGGCGCAGTAAGATGGGTTTGCACGTCGCCCCCGGAACCGCCGATGCGATCGACGCGTATCTTGGGCGACACAAGGCTGATTAAATCGATTGCAGGAATCGCGTCATCGTGTCAGTCCGCGTGGTAAAGCACGACAAGAAGCGAGTGGATGTATGGCAGTGGACGGTAACCTGATCGGCGCCATCGAGGCGGGCGGCACCAAGTTCGTCCTCGCCCTCGCCACCCGT
>DAICYJ010000152.1 GCA_027311705.1 Novosphingobium sp.
TCGCCTTCACCAGCACGAGATCGGTCTTGCCAAGGGCTCGGGCAATTTCAGGCGTGGTGACGATGGCACAGGCCGCGCCATCGGAAACGCCGCAGCAATCGAACAGCCCCAGCGGCTCGGCGATCATCGGCGCACGCAGCACATCTTCGATGGTGATCCGTTTGCGCAAGTGCGCCTTCGGATTGAGCGCGCCATTGTCGTGGCTCTTGACCGAAACGTGGCCGATGGCCCGCTTCAGATCATCACGGTTGACACCATGTTTGGCACGATAGGCCGACGCGACCTGCGCAAACTGGCCAGGTGCCGAACCGACTAGCCCGACCATGTCGTTCAACACACCACGCGTGCGCACGGGCAGGCCACCATAGCCGGTGTCCTTCAGCTTCTCCATCCCGAACGCCAGCGCAATATCTACCGCGCCCGATGCCACGGCATAAACCGCGCCGCGAAACGCGTCCGAACCCGAAGCGCAGAAATTCTCGATCTTGGTCACCCCGATATTGGGCAGACGCAGGGCGACCGAAAGCGGGATACCCGAAGGCCCGATATTCATGGCATCGAAGCCGACGCCCAGCCAGGCCGCCTCGATCTGCGACACGTCGATATTCGCGTCGGTCAGCGCCTCGTTGAAAGCCTCGAGCGCGAGGTCTTCGACCCCGTCGCCCCAACGCTCACCGAAACGCGCGCAACCCATCCCCAGAATTGCGACCATGTCCTTGATGCCGCTGGCCATCTCAGCTTTCCTTCGTGTTGGAAGAAAGGCTGGCCGCGTCGGCGTGGGCCGGGGCTGCCTTCCAGAAATATTTGATAAAACCGCGCCGTTCGTCGACCGCCTTGATGCGGAAGACCATGCGCACATCGACACCGACTTCGACCTGTCCCGGATCGAAATCGACGAATTCGACCATTGCCCGGCCGCCGCCCACGAATTCCACGCTGCCATAATAGCAGGGCGGATCGGGATGGAAGGTCAGTGAATCCCCAGTGTAGCTGACGATCCGCGCAGGCAATTCCGCCATCGGATAATCCTCCTGCGTGTTGATCATGCGCGCGTCCTGGTTGACGCTAATCGGGCTTTTCGGGAACTGGACCTTGCCGGTAACGGTGCATTTTCCGCCGACAAAGCCCAGCACCGCCTTGCGCTCGCGATACAGCGCGGTGAGGATCGGCTTCTGGTCGAATTCGGCGCGCATGCCTTTTTCAAGCTCGATCAGGCCCGAAAACGCCAGATAACGGACGTAGTTGCTTTCAGGCTTGCGATCCGCGAGCCGGCCGGCAACGCCGGTGGCAGGGCGGCCCGAAGCGATAGCATCCGTGGTGCGGAGCACGATCACATCACAGCCGCCGCCAAACCCGGCGACCAGGATCGTCTTGCCGGGCTCTGCGCGTTCCAGCAAGTGCGACAGCAGTACCAGCGGCTGCGCGCATCCGGCATAACCCAGCACCGCCGCCATCCCGTCGACAACCGCCTCCGCCGCAATACCGGCCTTCTTTGCAACGGCATCGGCAACGCCCTTTACCGGCGTGGCAAGGATGAAATAATCGACGTCCGCCGCGCACAAGCCGGTTTTGGCAAGTGCGCCTGCGATCGCCGCAGGAACGATCTTGGCGTAGCCCTCGTCACGGATCCAGCGCGCTTCCCAATGGTAATCGAAGTCCGAGCCAGCGGCCCGGAAATGATCGACAAAGTCCATCGTCACGCTGTGCCCGCCAAGAAACGTCGCCGCGCCCGCGCCCGGCGCGACCAGCATCGCAGCCGCCGCGTGGCCGGCGGTGAGTTCGCCTTCGGAGCCGGGCTTTTGCCGGCTGTGCTCGGCCGCCAGACACAGAATGTCACCCGCGCCGCCTGCCGCCGCATAAAAGCTGTCGAGCAGGCTGGACGTGCCCGCACGCTGGCTGCCCGCCACATCGAGCGCCGCGACGCCATCGGGCAGGTTCAGCGCCTCCTTCACGATCGTCGAGTTTTGCCGGTCGTCGTTGGGCAGGCTGGTCGATGCCAGCGACACACGTGCCACCGTCGCCCTGTCACGTGTGCCAAGGGCATCGCGGGCCGCCTCGACCGCCATGGTGATCGAATCTTCGTCCCAGCCAGCCATCGCGCGTTCGCCGCGCGCCAGCCCCTTAAGGCCCGAATTGAACCAGCCATTGGCGGCGAACACCGCCTCGCGCTGCAACCGCAAGCGCGGCACATAGCCGGAAAATGCGTGGATCCCTACCGTTTGCGTGGTCATCTTGAATACCTGTCCATGCCTAATGTCTGGAGTTCGCAACTGTCGCGAGTTCACTGAAATTCGGGTTCTTCCCACCACGGGAAGAAGTCCGGCATGTCTTTCGACACGCGATCGGGAAAGTCGGGGCTGCGCTTCTCGGCAAACGCGGTGATGCCTTCGCGTGCATCGGCCGCCTTGCCCCGGGCATTCACGGCCCGGCTGTCTATCCGGTGCGCGTCCATCGGGTGCCCGACGGTCATCATCTGCCACATCATCTGCCGAGTCAGGGCGATGGAAACCGGCGCGGTGCCATCGACATACGAACGCGCAATGTCGCGCGCAGCGGACATCAGGTCCGCCTGCGGGTGAAGCGAGCGGAACAGGCCGCGTTCCAACGCTTCCTGCGCGCCGATCATGCGGCCTGAATAGGTCCAGTCGAGCGCGGTCGATATGCCGACGATGCGCGGCAGGAACCACGCCGATGCGGCTTCGGGCACCAGCCCAAGCCGCGTGAACACATAGCGCAAGCGCGCGGTATCGGCGGCGATGCGCACGTCCATCGGCAGGATCGATGTCGCCCCGAACCCCACGCCGACGCCATTGATCGCACCGATCACCGGCTTCAGGCTACGAAAAATGCGCAAGGCGATGCGGCCGCCGCTGTCGGGATAGATCCCGTTGATCATCTCACGGTCGCGCATGTCGGCGCGGTTCTTGTAATCGAACGTGTTGCCACCGGCCGCCTGCAGGTCCGCCCCGGCGCAAAAGGCGCGCTCGCCTGCGCCGGTCACGATCACCGCCTTCACGTCGTCGTCCGCGTCGGTTTTGTCGAACGCGTCGAGCAGGCCCATCATCATCGGATAAGTGACCGAGTTCATCTTCTCAGGACGATTGAGGGTGATCGTGGCGATCCCATCCTCGACCGCATAGAGAAGCGGCGGTGCGTCGCTCATGCTGCTGTCCTTCCGCTCAACCGAACTTGGCGAAGGCGATTCCGCCATCGACCGCGATGGTCTGCCCAACGACGAAGTCCCCTGCACGGGAAGCGAGGAAAACTGCCGCGCCGGCCATGTCTTCCGCAGTGCCGAGCCGGCCGGCAGGCGTTGCGGCCACCACGGCACCTTCGTCATGTGTCGCATTGAAATTCAAGTCCGAGGCAAAATTGCCCGGCGCGATGGCACTCACCACGATATGCCGCTCGATCAGCCGCGCCGCCATGCGCCGGGTCAGATGGTTGAGTCCGGCCTTTGAGGCAGGATAGGAATAAGCCTCGATCGGATTGAGCGCAAAACTGTCCATCGAACTGATGTTGATGACCTTGGCCGGCCGCTCCGCCGAGGCACGCGCCTCAAGCTGGTGGGCCAGCGCCTGCGTCAGGAAGAACGGTGTCTTGAGGTTCAGATCGACCACCTTGTCCCAGCCGCGTTCGGGAAAATCGTCGAAATCCGCGCCCCAGCTCGCCCCGGCGTTGTTCACAAGTATGTCGAGGCCATCCTCCTGCGCCCGCAGCGCTTCGGCCAGCGACTGGCATCCTTCGACGGTCGAAACATCCTTCGGCAACGAGATGCAACGGCCGTCATATAGCGCGGAAAGCGCCGCAGCTGCCTCGTCGCACTGATCTGCCTTGCGCGCAGAAATGTAAACTTTTGCCCCGGCGGCCAGAAAACCTTCGGCGATCATGCGGCCAATACCGCGCGACCCACCGGTAACCAGCGCCGACCGGCCCGCCAGCGAGAAAAGTTGCCCGATCATATGACCACCCGGCTGGCCTTGAGCGCCGCCATCGTGGCGCTTGAAAGGCCTGCCGCCGAGAGGATTTCATCAGTATCGGCCCCCACCTTGCCCGGCGGAGTAGGCGTGTCCGACGGCGTGCGGCTGAAGCGCGGCGCAGGAGCTGCCTGCACATAGTCGCCCACCTTGATGAAAACGCCGCGCTCCGTGTTGTGCGGGAATTCCATGGCCTCGCCGATGCTCAGCACCGGGATCGCGCAAACATCTTTGTGGGTCATGCGTGCCGTCCACTCATCGCGCGTGCGGGTCTTGAAAACGGTCGCGATGCGGTCGCGAAAAACCGGCCATTTGGTCGTATCATGCTGGCCGTGAGCGAGCTCCTCATCCCCATCGAGGCCGAGTTCGACCAGCAACTGGTGATAGAACTGAGGCTCGGCCGAACCGACCGACATGAACTTGCCGTCGGACGTCTCGTACGTGCCATAGTAATGCGATCCGCCATCCAGCAGATTGGCCTCGCGCTCGTCGCGCCAATCGCCCTTCTGGTGCATCTCGTACATGATGTTCATCAGCAGCGCCGCGCCATCGCAGATCGCCGCATCGATCACTTGGCCCTTGCCCGACCGGGACGTTTCGAACAGCGCGGCGCAAACGCCGATCACCAGCGTCATCGCCCCGCCACCGTAGTCGCCGACCAGGTTCAATGGGGGCACCGGATGGCGATCCGCAGAACCGATCGTGCCGGTTACGCCAACGGCCGATATATAGTTGATATCGTGTCCCGGCGTCTTGGCGAGCGGACCTTCCTGCCCCCACCCGGTCATCCGCCCGTAGATGAGCTTCGGATTGCGGGCGAAACAGACATCGGGGCCGAGGCCCAGCCGTTCCATCACCCCGGGACGATAGCCTTCTATCAGCACGTCGGCCTGATCCGCCAGCCGCAGGACCAGATCTACGCCCGCGGGCGATTTGAGGTCTACCGCGATCCGCCGCCGATTGCGCTCGACGATACCGTCGTTGATGTCGAGATCCGGGCGATCCGGATGCGGCATCCGCTCTACGCGGATAATGTCGGCGCCCATGTCGGACAGCATCATGCCCACGAACGGGATTGGCCCAATCCCGCCGACCTCCAGAACGCGCACTCCTTTCAACGGACCCAAGCCTATCCTCCCGAACATGCATTTTCTGAATCGTCGAACCGATCGTTCGGTTCATTATGACGACATTATCCCTACAACACAGCCATTCTCCGGACAACGCCAGAAATATAACTGACCAGTTGACAGACAAGTCTAGCTGAGTCAATTGGGTGCCATCGGTCGGGCAAAATTGCTTGCATTGGCCGTCCGGAATTTCCCACCGCCATCGGCGGATTTTTCGCCAGCCCATACAAGTGTGGCAGGCGTCGCGCGTCGGAGAGAGCAAATGGATTTCGATATTCCCGCCCCGCTGGCGGCTTACCTTCAGGAACTCGACGCGTTCATCGAAGCGAAGATCAAGCCGCTGGAGCAGCGCGACGACAACATCCGCTTTTTCGACCATCGCCGCGAATATGCGCGAACGGACTTCGAAGCCGGCGGCACTCCTCGCCCGGAATGGGAAGAACTGCTTGCCGAAGCGCGCCATCTGGCCGACGCTGCGGGCCACTACCGTTTCCCCTTCCCGAAGGAACACGGCGGTCGGGGCGGCGGCATCCTCGATATGGCGGTAATCCGCGACCATCTCGCCCAGAAGGGCCTGGGCCTGCACAACGACCTGCAGAACGAACATTCGATCGTCGGCAACAATGTTGGCCTGCTGATCCTGCTCAAATATGGCTCGGACGCGCAGAAGGCCGAGTTCCAAGAGGGTGTCGCAAAGGGCGACCAGCGCTTTGCCTTCGCGATCACCGAGCCCAACCACGGATCCGACGCCACCTACATGGAGACGACCGCCAAGCGTGTCGGCGACCGCTGGGTCATCAACGGCGAGAAGATGTGGAACAGCGACGTTCACGGTGCCAGTTACGACATGATTTTCGCGCGCTCGTCGGGCAATCCCGGTGATGCCCACGGCATCACCGCCTTCCTGGTCCCCACCGCCGCGCCGGGCTTCAAGGTGGAGCAATGGCTCTGGACCTTCAACATGCCGACCGACCACGCCAGGGTCTCTCTGACCAACGTCGAGGTCCCTGAAAGCGCGATCCTGGGCGAAGAGGGCCGTGGTCTCGACATCATCCAGAACTTTTTTAACGAGAACCGCATCCGTCAGGCGGCATCGAGCCTGGGCGCAGCAACCTATTGCGTCCGCGAGGCGGTGGAATATGCCAAGGTCCGCAGGCCTTTCGGCAAGCCGCTCGCGACCAATCAGGGCGTGCAGTTCCCGCTGGTCGATCTGCATACGCAATGCGAGCTGGTCCGCGCGCTGGTCTACAAGACCGCCTGGCGCATGGATAAACACGGTGCCATGAGCGAGTCCGACAAGGTTTCCATGTGCAACTACACCGCCAACCGGCTGGTCTGTGACGCGGCCGACCAGGCGATGCAGACCCATGGCGGCATCGGCTATTCGCGCCACAAGCCGTTCGAGCATATCTACCGCCACCACCGCCGCTACCGCATCACCGAAGGGGCGGACGAGATCCAGCAGCGCCGGGTTGCCGGCTACCTTTTCGGCTTCATGAAGGCAGGCGTCGTCAAGGGTGTAGAACAGCGCTGAGCGGAGCAGGTGCATGTCCCTCGATTCGCTGCAACAGGCCGCCTTGGCGAAGGCACTCAGTCGGAACCTGCCCGATTTCCGGCGCCTGACCTCGGTCGACCGGCTGACGGCTGGGGCCAGCCTCGAAACCTATCGCCTCGGCATTGAAACCGACGGGGGGCCGCGGCGGCTTGCCATGCGCCGCACACCGGGAGGGGCCGACAAGCTTTCGGCGGCATGGACCCCCAGTCTCGAAGCCGAGGCCCTGCTTTTCCGGGTCGCACGCGAAAACGGCGTCCCGGAACCGCAAGTGCATTTCATCCTTGCGCCGGAGGATGGCCTTGGCAGCGGTTTCATCATGGAATGGCTGGACGGCGAAACGCTGGGCCAGCGCATCGTCGCCGGCGAAGCATTGGCCGGTGCCCGCGCAACGTTGGCCCGCGAATGCGGCGAAATTCTCGGCCGCATCCACACCATAGACGTGGGCGCGAGCGGGCTTGAGCAGCACCTTCACGTCTGGCCGACCGAACAGCTCGTCCGCTCGACGATCGAGAAATACCAGGCCTACGACGTGCCCCGGCCCATGTTGGACTACGCCGGGCGCTGGTTGCTCGAACACCTGCCGGCCGACGACCGCAGCGCATTGGTCCACAACGATTTCCGCAATGGCAACCTGATCGTTGCGCCCGAAGGCATCGTGGCAGTTCTTGATTGGGAACACAGCTACGTCGGCGATCCCATCCGCGACCTCGGCTGGCTGTGCACCAACAGCTGGCGGTACGGTCAACCCGATCTGCCCGTCGGCGGCTTCGGCAGCTATGAACAGATGCTCGATGGCTACGAAGCCGCGACCGGCCTCCGCGTGAGCCTGGATCACGTCCGCTTTTGGGAGATCTTCGGCTCGCTCTATTGGGCAGTCGGCTGCATGGAACTGGCCAACCAACACCGCTCCGGTCAGGCCAAAAGCGTCGAAAGGCTGGCCATCGGTCGCCGGGTGTCCGAATGCGAGATCGACTGCGCCAACCTGCTGCTACCGCCATTGGAAAGCCCTGTGGCCAAAACCCCAGCCCCTGCGACGCGCTTTGCCGATACGTACGAACTGATCGACAGTGTCATCGGGTTTCTGCGCGATGAAGTGGCCAAGGGCGATAATGCACGGCTGGCTTACCTCGCGCGGGTTTCGGCCAATTCCCTGTCGATCGTAGCGCGCGAATTGACCGGCGGACTGGCAGCACGCGCCACCGAACAAGCCGAACTGCAAGCATTGCTGGGGCAATCGGGCGAAGCCGAATCCCTGCGCACCGAACTTTCGCAAAGGCTGCGTTCCGGCACGATGCCGCTCGATCATCCCGGCCTTGCCGCCCATCTGCGGCGGTCGGTCGAGTCACAGGTCGCGATCGACCAGCCCCGCTATTCGGGCCGAACCAATTCTTGATCCCTTTTGAACAGGATAGATAACATGAGCGAAGCTCCAACGCTTGAAAACAAGGTGGTCATCGTCACCGGTGCCGGTGGCGGCGTCGGCGAAGGCATTGCCAAGCTCGCTGCCTCGCGCGGCGCCAAAGTGATCGTCAACGATCTCGGCGTGAGCCAGGATGGCACGGGCAGCACGGATGGCACTCCGGCCCAGCGCGTGGTCGACGAGATCAAGGCCGCCGGTGGCGAGGCCACGGCCAGCTACCGTTCGGTCGCCGAATGGGACAGCGCCCACGCCATCATCCAGGACGCGCTCGACGCCTATGGCCGGATCGATTGCGTGGTGAACAACGCAGGCATTCTGCGCGACGTGATCTTCCACAAGATGAGCGAACTCGACTGGAACCTCGTCCGCTCGGTCAATCTCGACGCCTGTTTCTACATGGCGCGCGCCGCCGCCCCACACTTCAAGGCGCAGGAAAGCGGCAGCTTCATCCACATGACCTCTACCAGCGGCCTCGTGGGCAATCTGGCGCAGGCCAATTACTCGGCGGCAAAGCTGGGCGTCGTGGCACTGTCGAAAAGCATCGCGATCGACATGGAACGCTTCGGCGTCCGCTCGAACTGCATCGCCCCATTCGGCTTTACCCGCATGGTCAACACCATTCCCGAAACGGACGAGGTCAACCGTCGCCGGCTGGCGTGGGCACGCAAGATGACGCCGGACAAGGTCGCCCCGCTCGCGGTCGCGCTGATGATGGACGAATCCAAGTACGTGAACGGCCAGGTCTTCTCCGCGCGCATGAACGAACTGTTCCTGTTCAGCCAGCCGCGCCCCATCCGCTCGGCGCAGACCGCCGAAGGCTGGACGCCCGAAACCGTGCTTTCCAACGTCTTCCCGGCGTTCAAATCGAACTTCTTCGGCCTCGAAAAATCGGCCGACGCTATCGGCTGGGAGCCTTGGTGAAATGGCGACCGCTCCTTTCGATATCGACGCCTATCTTGCGCGCCGGCTCAATTTCGAGACCGTGTTCACCCCGCGAGACGTCATGCTCTATCAGCTCGGTCTCGGCTTTGGCCGGGATCCGATGGACGAGGCCGAACTCCCGTTCGTCTATGAAAAATCGCTGGTCGTCATGCCCAGCTACGCCACTATCCTCGCCTTCGGCCAGCGGCTGATTACCACGAAGGACGATCTCAACCTCGTCAAGCTGCTGCACGGTGAACAGGCGCTCGAACTCCACCGGCCCATTCCGGTAAACGGCACGGTTGCGGGCGAAGTCCGCATCACCGACATCATCGACAAGGGCGCCGACAAGGGCTGCATCATCGTGCAGGAGATCGGCCTGTCCCTCAAGGAAACCGGCGAAAAGCTGGCAACCTTGCGCGGATCGGGCTTTTACCGCGGCGATGGCGGCCGGGGCGGAACATCGGGGCCGGCAACAGTGCCCAATGCAATTCCGGATCGCCCGGCAGATACCGTGTTGGCGATCGAAACGCGCCCCGATCAGGCGCTGCTCTATCGGCTGAACGGCGATTACAATCCGCTGCACGCCGACCCCGATTTCGCCCGTGCCGCCGGGTTCAAGCAACCCATCCTGCACGGCCTGTGCAGCTACGGCATCGCCTGCCGCGCCGTCGTTCAGGCGTTCGTTCCGGGCGAGCCAGAACGGGTCGGCGCATTCGACGTGCGCTTCTCGTCCCCCGTCTATCCGGGCGAGACCATCGTGACCGAGCTGTGGCGCGATGGCGATACGGTGTCGTATCGCTGCAAGGTGAAGGAGCGCGACGTGCTTGTGCTCAACAACGGCCGCGCCATGCTACGCTGACCGGTTCCGATCCATCATCCCGCATCGCAGCGGGATGATGGACAGAGCGTAACTACTTTGCTTTCCCGCCAAACATGCGCTGGGCGATGATCTGCTTCATAATCTCCGCCGCACCGCCGGTGATCCGGTTCACACGCGAATCCACAAACGCGCGGGCAATTGGATATTCGGCCATATAGCCATAGCCGCCGAAGAACTGCAGGCACTCGTCCGCCACCTTGAAATGGAGGTCTGTGGCATAAAGCTTTGCGGCGGCGGCATCGACCGCATCCAGTTGGTCTTCCAGATAAAGCGCGATGCAGCGGTCAACCAGCGCCCGGCCGGCAGCGGCCGATGTCGCCAGTTCAGCCAGCTTGAACCGCGTGTTCTGGAAATCGGAGATTGTCTTGCCGAAAGCCTGACGCTCCTGCGTGTATTTCACCGTCCAGTCGATATAGGCTTCGGCGGCGGTGGCAGAACGGATCGCCTGGGTCAGCCGCTCGCGCGCCAGCTTGCTCATCAGCACCTTGAAGCCGCCGCCCTCCGGACCCAGCCGATTGGTGGCCGGTACGCGCACTTCGTCAAAGAACAGCTCCGACGTATCCTGCGATTTCATGCCGATCTTGCGCAGCGCCTGCCCTTTGCGAAAGCCGGGACGGTCCGCCTCGACCAGAAACAGAGTAACGCCCCGCGCCCCTGCGTCCTTGTCGGTCTTGGTCGCAAGGACAAGAATGTCGCAGTTCTGCCCGTTGGAAATGTAAACCTTCTGGCCCGAAATCACGTAATCATCACCATCGCGAAGCGCGAACGTCTTGATCGCGGCAAGGTCGGACCCTGCACCCGGCTCGGTCATCGCAATCGCGCCGATTTTCTCGCCCGCCACCATTTGCGGCAGCCATTTCTGCTTCATCTCCTCGCTGCCGAGAGAGACAATATAGGGCGTCACCATGTCGCTGTGGTTGACGAAGCCGGGCCCGGTCAGCCCCGCCCGCGCCAGTTCCTCGATCACCACGGTGTTGAACAGGAAATCGACGCCCAGCCCGCCGTATTCCTCGGGCACGTCGCAGCACAGCATCCCCGCCGCGCCGGCCTTGCGCCAGGCATCGCGGTCGACGCGGCCCTGCTCCTCCCACCGCTCGTTGTGCGGCAGCAATTCCTGCTCGACGAACTTGCGCACGGTGTCGCGGAACATCTCGTGCTCATGGGAGAACAGGGTGCGGGGAATCATGATCGGGCCTTCTTGTTGGATCAGCCGGCAACACCGCCATCCACGCGGATGACGGAGCCGGTCGAATAGGATGCGGCGTCGCTGGCCAGATAGAGCACGGCGTTGGCGACTTCTTCGGGCCGCGCGAAACGCTTGATCGTGTAATCGCGCAGCAGATCGTGGAGGACGTCGTCGGGCAGCGCCGCGTTCATGTCGGTCGCCGTCCCGGCGGGTTGCACGGTATTCACCCGCACGGTAGGGCCGAACAGCGAAGCCAGCCCCTTTGACAGGTTTGTCACCCCTGCCTTGGCCATCGAATAGGGAATGGCCGAGGGCACCGGCTGGGTTGCCGAACTGCTGCCGATGTTGACGATCGCCCCGCCACCGGCGGCCACCATCCGCGTGCCGATCAGCGCCGCAAGCCGGAACGGCCCCTTCAGATTGACCGCCATGATCTTGTCGAACAGCGCCTCGCTCAGCGTGTCGATGCTCTCATAAGCAGGGGAGACGCCCGCGTTGTTGACCAGAATGTCAATCCGCCCGAACGCTTGCCACGCCTCATCGACCAGCCGGTCGCAATCGTCCCAACTGCTGAGGTTGAAGCCCAATCCGACCGCCCGCACTTCGAACCGCGCGGAAAGGTCGGCGGCAACGGCTTTGCACGCATCGAGCTTGCGGCTGGCGATGATCAGGTCGGCCCCGGCTGCAGCGAATGCCTCACTCACCGCGCGGCCGATCCCGCGCGCGCCACCGGTAATCAGCGCAATCTTACCGGTCAGGTCGAGTTTGCTGTCAGCCAACCTGCCGCCCCTCGCCCCAATACGGCTTGCGCACTTCGCGCCGCAGGATCTTGCCAGAGGCATTGCGCGGCAGGCTGCGGACGAAGTCGATGGATTTCGGGCATTTGAACCCCGCAAGCCGCGTGCGCGCGAATGCCATCAGGCTGGCCTCGTCCACAACCTGACGCTCTGCGGGAACGACCAGCGCCTTCACAGCCTCACCCCATTTGGCGTCCGGAACACCGATCACGGCCACTTCCGAAACGCCTTCGTGCAATATCAGCGCATTCTCCACTTCGGTCGGGTAGACGTTTTCGCCCCCGGTCACGATCATGTCCTTGATCCGGTCATGAATGAACAGATAGCCGTTGGCGTCGACCGTGCCCACGTCGCCTGTGTGATACCAGCCATCGCGCAGCGCCTCGGCCGTCTGCTCCGCACGCTGCCAATAACCCAGGGTCACCACCGGCCCCCGCACCACGATTTCGCCAGCCATGCCGCGCGGTTGCTCGCAGCCATCGGAGTCCACGATCCGCAGTTCGATGGTCGGCAACGGCTTGCCGCACGATCGCAGCAGGTTTCTGTCGCCGCTCAGGTGATCCTCATCGCTCAGGAGCGCCACGCCGCCGGTCGCTTCGGTCATCCCGAACAATTGCTGGAAACGGCAGCCGAAGGTGGCGCGCGCGCGCTCCATCAGCTCCACCGAAATGGGCGAGCCGCCGTAGGATACCAGCTTCATGGTCGAGAAATCGAGCGCCGCCGTTTCCGGCTGGTCGAGAAAGCTGTTCATGATCGTCGGCACGAAGCCCGCCACGCTGACCGGATGATCACGGAATGCGGCAATCAGCGTCGGCATGGCCGCGTCGCGCAGCAGCAGCACAGTGCCACCGGTGTAAAAGCTCCACAGGCCGGAATCGATGCCCCCGATATGGAACACCGGCAGGCATATCAGCTGGACGTCACCTTCGTTCCACGATCCGAAAGCGCCGCTGTCTATGAAGCTCAGGTGCGCCATCAGGTTTCCAACGCTCAGCTGCACGCCCTTCGGCAGCCCGGTGGTGCCCGATGTATACATCACAACGGCAACGTCATTCGGCGCACCCGCGATCAGCGGATCGGCCGACGATTGACCATCGCGCCACAAGTCGAAGTCAGCTGCCTCATCCCAGCCTTCGACCACGAGCACCCGTGGCGGGCCGTCGATACCGGCGATGACCGGCAGGAAGTCCGGCTCCACCACCAGCAGGCTTGGCGCCACATCCTTGAGCACGAATTCGATTTCCGGCGGGGCCAGCCGCCAGTTCAGCGGCACCAGCGCCCACCGCGCCTTTGCCGCCCCCAGCAAAAGCTCGAAGAATGTGGCGCTGTTCTTGCCAAGATAGGCCACACGCGTGCCCGGTTGCGCGGCAAGGCCCAGCAGCCCGTTGGCGATCTGGCTTGCCCGCGCGTCTAGATCGACGTAACTGGTCTTGCGTTCCTGACAAATGATGGCGATCGCGCCAGGGTGTTCGCGTGCCTGGACGCGCGACAAGTCGGCGACTGATGCCGCTCTCATTACCGTCTCCTCGCAAGGGCGCTTTGATCGAACCGGTGCTTGATCGGCATACCGACTTCTTGCAGTGCCGACATCCCACTGGCCGATCCGGGAGGGCGACGAAACTTGGTCCGCCTCCCTCCCGGGGCAAGGATTGTGCCGCTCGGGTCAGAACTTGACACTGGCCTCGACCCCGATTGTCCGCGGACGCACCGAGAAGTTGGAGAGCGTGCCCACCGGCGTCGTCGGGTTGAAGCTCGCCGTGATGTAGAGCGGGAAGGCACCACTTTTGTCGATCAAGCCGCCAAGGCTGGTGACGCCGCCATGAACCACTTCGTTCAGCAGGTTCTTGCCGAACAAAGCGATGGTGGCACCATTCGTCATCGCATAGGAAAGCCGCGCGCCCAGCATGTTGGCACCTTCGATCACACCCTTGTTGTCGTCGGTGAAAAAGTTTTGGTCACGGTGGTCAAGCGAGACAACCGCCGACAGCATATTGTCACCGACCGGGATGTCATATGTAATCTGTCCACCATAGGTATAGCGCGGCACGCGAGTCAGGCGCAGTGCAAAGTCGGCTGCGTTGATCACGCCGTCGGAATTCACATCCGCACCAAGCCTGGTGTATTTCCCATCGAT
>DAICYJ010000154.1 GCA_027311705.1 Novosphingobium sp.
TCTTCCGATCTGGCACGTCAGGATCGAACCTGAGCGAATAGACCGTCACATTCCGCGACTTCAGTTCCACCACCTCGCCCTTGCGCGCAAGGTCATAAGCCCGCTCGCCATCCACCATCAGCGCCGAATAGGCCGGCGGCACCTGCTCGATCGGCCCGGTAAAGCGCGCCAGCACCGCCTCCACCGCGCTCCACGAAGGCCGCACGTTGCTTTCCGCCACGACATCGCCCTCAAGATCCAGCGTCGCCGTCTCCGCCCCGAAACGCACGGTAAACGCATATTCCTTGCTGGCATCCAGCATCCGCCCGGCGAGCTTGGTCGCCTCGCCCACGGCAATCGGCAGCACACCCGTCGCCAGCGGATCCAGCGTGCCGCCATGGCCGACCTTCACTTTGCCCAGCCCCGCCTCGCGGAAATTGCGCTTCACCGCCGCCACCGCCTGCGTCGATCCCAGCCCCAGCGGCTTGTCGAGGATGACCCAGCCGTTCACGCTCATTGCGGCTCGGCACCCGCAACCAATGCTGCCAGCGCCTGAAAATGTTCCAGCAGCCACGAAACCGGCGGGATTACGATCCGGTCCACCAGATGCAGCCCCGGAAATGCCCACGGCAACAGCACGAACACTGCGAAGAACAGCGGAATGCCAATGGGTTCGATCTTGTCCATCACCGCCGCACCCCGATCCGGCAACAGCCCGCGCAAGATGCGCGATCCGTCAAACGGTGGCAGCGGCAACAGATTGAACACGCCCAGGAACAGGTTCACCAGCAGGAAATTCTTGAGGTTCTCGGCAATGAACAGCGTCACCGGTCCAGGAGCGACGGTCATGTCGGAGGCGCGCACCAGCAGGCCGATGGCGATAGCTGTCAACGTGGCGAGGATCAGGTTTGCACCCGGCCCCGCCGCGCCCACGATAGCCATGTCGCGCTTCGGATGCCGCAAGCGGCGGTAGTCCACCGGCACTGGCTTGGCCCAGCCGAACACCGGCAGCCCCGCGAGCGCCAGCGCGCCCGGCAGCACGACGGTGCCAATCGGATCGACATGGCGGATCGGGTTCAGGCTCAATCGCCCCATCCGGTGCGCGGTCGGGTCGCCCAGCAGGCGGGCGACCCAGCCGTGCGCCACTTCGTGAAACACGATGGCGAGCACCACCGGCACGATCAGCGTCGCCGCCTGATACAGCGTTTCGTTCATGAGGTGCGGGCGCTCCATTCGTCGCGCAATATGCTGAAGGACACGGTGTCGCGCACGCGCCCGGTCCATGTTTGCCGCTCGTGCCGCAACACGCCTTCTTCCACCGCGCCCAGCTTGCGCACGGCAGCGCGGCTGCGCAGATTGACGGCATCGACCTTGAACCCCACCCGCGCCAACCCGCAGGCAAAGGCATGGTCGATCATCAGCCGCTTGATCCGCCCGTTCAGCCCGGTGCCGCGCACGGCGGGCACGATGAAACTGTTGCCGATCTCGATCGACCAGCCGGGCGCACCCTGCTCGATCCACGCGGTCATGCCCACCACCTCATCGCCCACCATGATCGCATAGGCGCGGCGTTGCGCTCCCCCGTTCAGCACGCGGTCGAACTGCGGATCGAAGTGTTCGCCGGCGTAGGAGAACGGATAGATTTCCCAGATCGCATCATCCTGCGCACAGGCCGCGCGAAGGGGTTCACGATGAACGTCGCGGAGCGGCACCAGACGCATGTCACCATCCGCCAATGGCACATAAAGGCCGTCGTCAGTCATGGTAGGTGCCGTTCGGGTGTGTTTAGGTGCAAGTGCAAAGGCATCGGGTGCGGGACATAAGCAGCGGCGCACGAAACGCCATGCCCTTGCACGAATAATTCGCGGTCATAGACGTTAAGTGATTGATACGGAGCGATTTGTAATGCGAGCACTCGTCCCCCTGTTGGCCCTCGCCGCCGCCTCACCCTCCACCGCTACACGCTGGATGCCCCTCGGAGCGAGGTAAGCGCCCGCGTCGGATTTTTCGGCATCGCCAGCAAAACCGCCCGTTTTCCCGCGATGAAAGGCGGCATCTCGCTGTCGCCAGATCGTCTCGACACCATCGACCTCGACGTCGATCTCGACGCCAGAGCCCTCACCGCCGGCGACAAAGTAACCCTCGCCCGCCTGCGCGGTCCCGACTTTTTCGACGTGGCGCATCACCCCTCGGTGCGCTTCACCGGCCGCCGCATGACCATGACCGGCCCGGTCACCGCCACCGTCGCCGGCGAGGTCACCGCACGCGGAATCACCCGGCCCACGGTGCTTTCGGTGAGTTTTGCGCAGCCGCCGGCCAAGGCAAACGGCCGCGATCCGATCTCTTTGTCCGCGCGCGCCACGATAGACCGCACGCAATTCGGCATGACCGCCTATCGCATGATCGTGAGCAAGAAAGTGACCATCACCATCAACGCGCGGCTGGTGCCGGGTTAATCGCTCTCTTCGTCGTCGCTTTTCGACAAATCACGCGCCACGCGCGGATCGGCCAGCAGGCTTTCGATATGGCTGGCAACGTCAAAGCTTTCGTCCGGCACGAATTGCACCTTCGGCGCGTACTTCAGCTTCAGCCGCCCAGCCACTTCCTTCTGGAAATAGGCGGTATTGGTGCGCAAGGCTTTCAGCACTTCTGCTTCGTCGGCCCCCAGCAGCGACTTCACGAACACAGTGGCGTGGCGCAGATCGGCAGACATCCGCGCTTCGGTGACCGACACGGTATGCGCGCTGAGCACTTCGTCGCGCACTTCCTGCCGCAGCAGCAGTTCGGACAGGATATGCCGCACTTGTTCGCCCACTTTCAGCAGGCGGACGGAGCGGGCTTCGGGAGACGTTGGTTGCTTGGCCAAGCTGAAAGTCAGTCCTTCTGTTCCATTTTCGCCAGAATGCGGGCGAGCGAGCGCACGTTGCGCGCGGTGCCACGGCATCCAAGCCGGCGTTCGATGAAAGCGTTGGTCAGCCGACTGTTGCCCACACCATCCACATAATCGATATAGAGCGCGCGATCCCCCAGTGCGAGCTTTTCAGGCCCGCGCCCTTCGTAATCGGCCACCATCACGCGGAACTGCGCCGGATCGGCATCGTCATCGAGGAACATGGTGTGGACGAGATTGTCCGCGCCGAACCCGGTAAACGGATTATCCTCGATCGCACGGCGGATCTCCTCCGCACTGCGCACGGCGGCGATGCTGCGCATCTCGAACTTGGCACGAACCAGCCGCTCCAGCTTTTCCTCAAGCCCGCGCGTCGGCCGTTCCTCGTGATCGAACAGCACGTTGCCGCTCGCCACCACCGTCTCGACGTTGGAGAAGCCCTCCGCCTCGAACGCCGCGCGCAGTTCCGCCATGGTCAGGCGATTGCCGCCGACATTGATGGAACCGAGCAGGGCGACGTAGCGGGTCAAAACAATTGCTCCCAACGGATGGCGACGAAGCCGCAAATGCCGAGCGACAATGCCGCAGATAAACAGCCGCATCCCGCACGTTCTGCCACGTCGCTTAGAACGCGACCAATGACTGAGTCCGCAAAGCTATGGCGGCGCGAAACGCTACCGGAGGTATGCTCCGGCGACTTCTTTCTACGCCGCCTGCTTTTCGCCATGCCTTACAGCGTCCGTACGCGCTCCTCGACCTCGAACACTTCGAGGTGATCGCCCGGCTTGATGTCGTTGGTATCCTGCAGCACAACGCCGCATTCCAGGCCGCCGCGCACTTCGGCAACGTCGTCCTTGAAGCGTCGCAGCGAGTGGATGACCGTCTGCGAGACGATGACATCGTTGCGGGTAAGGCGGGCGTTGATGCCCTTGCGAATGAAGCCTTCGACCACCAGCAGGCCGGCAGCCTTGTCCTTCTTGCCCGCGGGGAACACTTCCTTGACCTCGGCACGGCCGACAACGGTTTCGATGCGCTCCGGACCAAGCTCGCCGGCCATTTCCGAACGGATATCGTCGGTCAGCTGGTAGATCACGTCGAAATACTTCATCCGCACCTTGAAGCGCTCGATCATCTCGCGCGCCTTGGCGTTCGGGCGGACGTTGAAGCCGATGATCGGCGCGCCGCTGGCCTGTGCCAGCGAAACGTCGCTTTCGGTGATCGCGCCCACGCCCGAATTGAGGATGCGGACCTTGATCTCGTCGGTCGAAATGCGGTTGAGCGCATTGACGATCGCTTCGGCAGAACCCTGCACGTCGGCCTTGATGACCACCGGATATTCGATGACCGTGTTCTTGGCAGCCAGCGCCGTGAACATGTTCTCAAGGCTGGCTGGTGCCGTCGTTGTGCGCTTTTCCGTCGCCTTTTCATGGCGATAGGCGGCCACTTCACGGGCACGTGCCTCGTTCTCCACCACGGTCAGCGTATCGCCGGCCATCGGCACACCGCCAAGGCCCAGCACTTCGACCGGCAGCGACGGCGGCGCTTCCTTCACCTGACGGCCCTTGTCGTCGAGCATCGCGCGAACACGGCCCGACTGCGTGCCGACGACCAGAATGTCGCCCACTTTCAGCGTACCGCGATTGACCAGTACGGTCGCGAGCGGACCCTTGCCCTTGTCCAGCTTGGCCTCGATCACCGTAGCTTCGGCCAGACGATCGGGATTGGCACGCAGTTCCATGAGTTCCGCCTGAAGCAGGATCTTCTCGATCAGCTCGTCCATGCCCTGTCCGGTCTTGGACGAGACCTCCACGTCCTGCACGTCGCCCGACATCTGCTCGACCACGATTTCGTGTTCCAGCAGGCGTTCACGGATCTTCTGCGGGTTCGCCTCGTGCTTGTCGGCCTTGGTGATCGCCACGATCATCGGCACGCCGGCCGCCTTGGTGTGGTTGATCGCCTCGATCGTCTGCGGCATCAGGCCATCGTCGGCCGCCACCACCAGGATCACGATGTCGGTGACATTCGCACCGCGCATGCGCATTTCGGTGAAGGCTTCGTGGCCCGGTGTATCGAGGAAGGTGATCAGCTCACCGCCCTTGGTCTTGATCTGATAGGCGCCAATATGCTGCGTGATGCCGCCGGCTTCGCCGCGCACCACATCGGTGCCGCGCAGCGCGTCGAGCAGGCTGGTCTTGCCGTGATCGACGTGGCCCATGATCGTGACGACGGGCGGTCGCGGCTGCAGCGATTCGTCGATGTCGACGTCAGCCGCAGTGTCGATATCGACGTCCGCGTCAGACACGCGCTTCAGGTTATGGCCGAATTCGGAAACCAGCAGTTCGGCAGTATCTTGATCGATCGTCTCGTTGAGAGTGACCGGCACGCCGAGCTTGAACAGCGCCTTCACCAGATCCGCGCCCTTTTCGGCCATGCGGTTCGCCAGCTCCTGAATGGTGATGGCTTCGGGCACGACCACATCGCGCACCTGCTTTTCGCGCGGCTGCGACTTGCCGGCAAAGTGCGCCCGCTTTTCCTTTTCGCGCGCACGCTTCAACGCGGCGAGCGACCGGGCGCGCGCGCCCTCGTCCTCGTTCAGCGCCTTGGTCACGGTGAGCTTGCCCGACTGGCGGCGATCGATCGCGTTCTTGTCGCGCGCCGGCTGTTGCGGCTTCTTGGCAGCTTCCGGGCGCTTGACCGATGCGACCGGGGTAAACCGGCGCGGTGCCGGCGTAACGGCAGCGGTGTTTGCAGCAGGTGCTTCGGCTGCCGGCACTTCGGCAGCGACTTCGGCGACCGGAGCGGCGGGAGCTTCGGCAGCCTTGACCTCTACGGCAGGCGCCGGCGCTTCGGCTACGGGAGCGGTGGGCACAGCCGGAGCGACTTCAGCCTGCGGTGCGGGCGCGGCTGGCTCGCTATCGCCGCGGCGGTTGTCTTCGGCGCGGCGGCGCTCGTCTTCCATGGCGCGCAGGCGTTCATCCTGCTCGCGGCGGTTGTTGGCTTCAGAAGCGGCAAGGCGCGCTTCTTCGGCTTCGCGCAGCAGGCGGGTCTGCATTTCCTGCCGCGTTTCACGCGACGCGGTGGGCGAAACCGGCGGCGGAGGCGGAGGAGTGGGACGCGCAGCGGGCTGCGGTGCGACAGGAGCGGGCGCAGCAACGGGCGCCGGCGCAGCGGCAGGAGCCGGCGCGACTTCGCCAGGGCGCAACAGCTTGCGCCGCTTGACTTCGACCACCACCTTGTTGGTGCGGCCGTGGCTGAAGGTCTGCTTGACCTCGCCTGCCTCGACCGCGGTCTTCAGGCCCAGTGGCCTGCGGCCCAGCGTCGGCTTCTTGTCATCGCTCATCGAACTCATTCGCCCTTCGTATCAAAAACATCGTTCTTCGCAGAATCTTCAGGCACCGCCTTGTCGGCAGCGCCATCGTCGGCCGCTTCGCTATCGCGCCCAAGAAAATGCAACAGGCGCCCCAGCGGAGCAGCGACTCGTTCGGCCGCCGCAGCATCGGTGAGCGCCAGGTGAACGACGTTGTCGCGGCCCAATGCCACAGACAACGCCGCCCGGTCCAGCGGCAAGATCACGCCTTTCAGCCCGGAGCCTTCGGCCCCCTCGCCCACGCGCCAGGCCTGCGCCAGCTTGTTCGGACCATCGGAGCCAACGTCTGACGCATGGCCAAGCCACACCACCGCACCCGCACGCGCGGCTTGCGCGATCCGTTCGGTGCCCAGCAACAGGCTGCCCGCCCGCATTTCGATGCCGAGCCGGTCGGTCAGCGCGCGTGTGAGCGCCACTTCGGCGCGTTCGCCAAGGTCGGAAGAAATCAGGATCGGCACGCCCTTGAACGCGCGCGCCAACGCTCCCTTAAGTTTGCCATTGGCAATCGCTTTTTCAAGGTCTGCGCGCGAAACGCCGATCCATGCGCCGCGCCCCGGCGCGCGCGCCAGTGCATCGGGCAGAACCTGGCCCTCTGGCGAAATCGCCAGACGCACGAGTTCTCCTCGTGCGTCGTGACGACCAGTCAGAACGCACTTGCGCTCCGGCAGGGTTGCCCCCGCCGGCCCGCCTCTGGCGATGTCGGACCTTAGCGGGTCATTGCGAGGAATCCGCATCGGCGGCCTCCTCGGATGCTGGCGTAGCGGCCGCCGGTTCGTCGTCGAACCAGTGGGCGCGTGCCGCCATGATGATCTCGTTGCCCTGTTCTTCCGAAAGGCCGAATTCGCCCAGAACGCCGCCCTTGTCCTCGGTCCGCTCGGAACGCTCGCGGCGCACTTCGGTCGGGCCGTTGGCATTGTTGCGGCGGCGCTGTTCGCCTCCGCGCTTCTTGGCGATCAGTTCGTCGGTGGCGAGGTCGGCCAGATCGTCGAGCGTCTTGATGCCCGCCTTGCCCAGAACGACCAGCATCGCTTCGGTCAGGTGCGGCAGCTCGGCCAGCGCATCTTCCACGCCCAGTTCGGTGCGCTGCTCGCGCTGCGCTTCTTCGCGGCGGTCGAGTGCTTCCAGTGCGCGGCTCTGCAGTTCCTGACCCAGTTCCTCGTCGAAACCTTCGATCGCAGCCAGCTCTGAGATGTCGATATAGGCGACTTCCTCCAGCTCGCTGAAGCCTTCGGCCACCAGCAACTGCGACAGCGTTTCGTCGACGTCGAGTTCTTCCTCGAACGTCTTGGAACGCTCGGCGAATTCCTTCTGGCGTTTCTCCGAAGCTTCCGCCTCGGTCATGATATCGATCGCCGAACCCGTCAGCGACGAGGCGAGGCGCACGTTCTGGCCGCGACGACCGATCGCCAGCGAGAGCTGGTCATCGGGAACGACGACTTCGATGCGGCTTTCTTCCTCGTCGATCACCACGCGGCTCACGGTCGCGGGCTGGAGAGCATTCACCACGAACGTCGCGGTGTCCTCGCTCCAGGGAATGATGTCGATCTTTTCGCCCTGCAGTTCCTGCACCACCGCCTGAACGCGGCTGCCCTTCATGCCGACGCAGGCGCCGACGGGGTCGATGCTGCTGTCGCGGCTGATCACACCGATCTTGGCGCGGCTGCCCGGATCGCGGGCGGCGGCCTTGATCTCGATAATGCCATCGTAGATTTCGGGCACTTCCTGCGCGAACAGCTTCTTCATGAATTCGGGGTGCGCGCGGCTGAGGAAAATCTGCGGACCGCGATTCTGGCGCTCCACCTTCATGATCCAGGCCCGAACGCGCTCGCCCACGCGCGGCACTTCGCGCGGGATCTGCTGGTCGCGGCGGATCACGCCTTCGGCCCGGCCCAGGTTGACGATCACATGGCCGAATTCGACCGACTTGATCACGCCGGTGATAACCTCGCCGGCGCGGTCCTTGAATTCCTCGTACTGGCGGTCACGCTCGGCATCGCGAACTTTCTGGAAGATCACCTGCTTGGCGGACTGCGCATCGATGCGGCCCAGATCCACCGGCGGCAGCGGATCGACGATGAAATCGCCAACCTTCGCGCCAGCCTGCAGCTTTTCAGCCTGCTTGATATCGACCTGCTTGAAGTAGTCTTCAACCTCTTCGACCACTTCGACCACGCGCCACAGGCGCAAGTCGCCGGTGCGCGGATCAAGCTTGGCGCGGATGTCGTTCTCGGCACCATAACGGTTGCGTGCGGACTTCTGAATCGCTTCTTCCATCGCCTCGATGACGATGGACCTGTCGATCATCTTCTCGGTCGCAACCGAGGTAGCGATCGCGAGAAGCTCGGCGCGGTTGGCGGAAATCGCACTGGCCATGACTTAGTCTTCCTGTTCCTCAACGATGTCGTCTACGATGCTGAGCTCTTCCTCGTCCGCACCCGACGTATCGATGGGGCGCGACGCGGCGATCAGCCTGTCCGTCAAAATCAGCTTTGCGCTGGCGACCAAAGCGAACGGCACGGCATATACCACACCCTCGTCCTCGATCGAAATCACCTGCGTTGCGGCCTCGAACCCGATCAGGTCGCCGCGAAACCGCTTGCGCCCGTCCAGCAGTTCGGAAAGCTCGATCCGCGTCTCGTGCCCGATCACCGCCGCGAAATCCTTGGCGCGGGTCAGCGGGCGGTCGATGCCGGGCGAACTGACCTCGAGGCGGTAGGCCTCCTCGATCAGCACTTCGCCCTTTTCTTCAAGCGCATCCATCGCATCGGAAATGCGGTGCGACAGCGCGGCGCAATCCTCGATCAGCAGCTGCCCGGTTTCCGGCCGCTCGGCCATCACCTGCAACGTATGCTCCTCGTCACCCACTTCCGATTTGCCATAAACACGCACGCGCACGAGATCGAAGCCCAGCGCACGCGCTTCAGGCTCAACAATCTCGATCAGGCGGGCGATATCCGTCATGCAAACTCCAGTGGCCGAATCGGAAAGGCAAATGCGGTTTCGTGCCGGCCCCTTTCGGCGCCAGCCCTGACTTTGCCTTCACAATGTCGGGATGAGGTGCAGATAAGCGCGCGAATGCCGAAAAGCAATGACGAATTGGCCGACTTATCCCCGCCATGCAGAGCGGTGAAAAATGGGGCTGCGGAGTACCCTGATCCAGGGTGGGCACCCGCAGCCCCGACTTGGGAACCGCCCAAGAGGGTTGGGTCTGACAGCGAAACCTGTCCGCTGCCGTGTCGCAAAGGGGGAGAAGCAACCGGTCCCGCGCCTGCGGGCATGAAATCGTCATACCGAACAATCGGTGAATGTTCCCAATATTTGGTATTCACCCGAGGTTCACCAGCCTGATACCGCGCGTGAAGTCTCGCATTTCCGCCACGCAGGGCATTTGGCACGCCCCGTGCAATGGATCTGGCATCGGCGAGATCAACCATCCCGCCCCTCACATCAGACCCGAAAGGACTTTTCAAATGACCACGTTCCGCTCTTTCGCCTCGCACATCGTCACTGGTGCCAGCGCCCTCGCCCTCTCGTTCCTGCTGATCAGCGGCACCGTCTCGGTCCCCGCCAGCCAGCCCGTCACCGCCCCCGCATCGGAGTTCGTTGCATGACCGACCTGCGTTTCGAAGACTCGTCTGTTCGTCCGCTCGAAGCGCGCGGCGGCTTCCAACTCAACAAGCAGCGTGGCAAGATCATGGGCGTCAGCGCCGGCATCGCCGATTATTTCAACGTCGATGTCACGCTGGTGCGCGCCGCCTGGGTGATCGGCACACTGGTCGGCTTCGGCACCCTGATCCTGATCTACCTCGCGATCGGCCTGATCGCGGATTGACTGTCCGCCACGCCCCTTCTCGCTTGCGAGAGGGGGCGAGGAGTTTCAGGAAAATGCGCTGACCTCATCCACCGCGTCCACCTTGGCAAACGGCGAAAAATCGGTGTCGGTATCGTACACGTCCACCCCTTCGCGCCGCTTCAGGTAACCGACCACCGCATACGTCGCTGGCGTCAGCACGATCTCCCACAGCACCTTGAAACCCCAGTTGGTCACCATCACGGTCAGCACTGCCTGCGTCGTCCAAGTGCCGAGGAACGCGACCGGATAGAAGATCGCGCTGTCCACCGCCTGCCCGAACACCGTCGAACCGATGGTGCGGCTCCACAAGTGCTTGCCGCCCGTCCACACCTTCATCCTCGCCAGCACGAACGAATTGACGAACTCGCCCGCCCAGAACGCCAGGATCGAGGCGGCGACGATGCGCCATGTGCTGCCAAACACCGATTCATACGTCGTCTGGCACACCGCGCCGGGCGACGTCTGTTTCACAAGATCGGCGAACAACGGATCGCCGCTCGAAGCGCAGCCCCAGTCAGGCGACGGCGGCATCGCCACCACCACGGTGCTCATCACCGCCATGAACAGCAGCGCGAAAAAGCCCATCCACACACAGCGCCGCGCGTTGGCATAGCCATAGACCTCGGTCAGCACGTCGCCCAGCACATAGGAAACCGGGAAAAACAGGATGCCCGCGCCGAACGTGACCCCGCCCAGCGTGGCGAGCTTCGCCGCGCCGATCAGGTTCGACAGCAGCAGAATGCCCACGAACGCGGCCATCATATAGTCGAAATAGCGAAAATGGCGGCGCGCGCTGGCGGAACCCGCAATCCGGGCGAGTGGAGCGGGCGAATTCTGGGGATCGTTCATGGGCTCGCTTGCTATCGCGGTTTGCACCCGGAGCAAAGCCGCCTTATGGCGCATCCACCCCGCGCGCCCTTAGCTCAGCTGGATAGAGCACGAGACTTCTAATCTTGAGGCCACAGGTTCGACTCCTGTAGGGCGCGCCAATTTTCCCCGAGGATCAGACCCGACCATCAAAACTGGGGCGAAGGCATCCGGTCGCGCAGGCTGGTGTTGGGGCCGGTGCCCGACGTATCCGCCCGGGCCATTGCGGTCGATGCCATCGCATTGGTCGGCTTGGTTCGCGCCGCCACCGCCGCAAGGTAGTTCAGCGCAGACTTGCTGACCGGCGCGGCTGCAACATTGTTTTCAGGCAAATACGCGTTCGCCGCAGACGATTGCGCAGGCGGCGGCGCGGCGGCTGAGACCCGGCTCTTGCTTTGCGAATCCTGGGCTGACGCGACGGGAGCGGGTAGTGCTGCAGCAACAGCTGGCTGCTTCGGTGCCGGCCCGGCAGGGCGTGGCGCGATCGGCGCCGATTGAACCAGTTTGCGCGGCTGTTCGGGCACAGCAGGCGATGGCTTGCGCGGAGCAAGCTGTTCAGCACTCTTTGCCGGTGCCAGCGCAGCGGCGCTATGCTTCGCCAGCGCGACCTG
>DAICYJ010000167.1 GCA_027311705.1 Novosphingobium sp.
CGATCGAGATCCAGCTGGCCCCGATGCAGATCGGCATCAGGAACACGGTCAACGCGATCAGCATCAGCGCGATGCCATCGATGCCCAGCTTCCATTCGAAGCCGCTGAAGATCGCGGCATGTTCCTGGAACTGCCAAGGCGCGCCGCCCACGTCGTAATTGGCCCACAGCAGCATGCCGAGGACGAAGTCGATCATCGTCACGATGAACGCGATCGAACGCGCCTTTTCGTTGCCGGCGACAAGGCAGGCCACCGCGCCGACCAGCGGCACCAGCAGCATCAGCGAAAGGATAGGAAAGCCCATCATCGTGCAATCACCCAGCTGATCGCCCCGACAAGTCCGACGAGCATGACCAGCGCATAGCTATAGAGGTATCCGGACTGGAGCTTGACCGCGGCCCTGCTCCCCTTGGCGACGACCCAAGCCGCGCCATTCGGCCCGAAGCGGTCGATGATGCCCACGTCCCAGACCTTCCAGAACACCTTCCCGAACCACATGGCCGGGCGGACGAAAATCACGTCGTACAGTTCGTCGAAGTACCACTTGTTGAGCAGGAACGTGTGCAGGAAGCTGAACTGTTCGACGAAGGCCGCCGGGAACCGCGTGTTGCGGATATAGGCGTACCACGCGATCACGAAGCCGGTCAGCATCACCGCGAACGGCGCCCACTTCACCCATTCCGGCACAGCATGCATGGCGTGGAGCGTGTGCTCGGTAAACACCAGGCTGCCCTTCCAGAACTCGCCGGTGCCCTCGCTGATGAACGCGCCGTGGAATACGAAGCCCGCAGCGATCGCGCCCAGCGACAGGATACCCAACGGCAACAACATGTTCAGCGGGCTTTCGTGCGGGTGATACCCTGCGGTCCCGTCCGAATGCGCGTGATCGTGGTGATCGTCATGGGCGTGCGCATGATCGTCATGCCCATGCCCGTGGGCATCGTGCACCGCGTGCTGGATATGCTCGCTCTGTTCCCAGCGCGGCTTGCCGAAGAACGTCAGGAATACCAGTCGCCACGAGTAGAAGCTGGTCAGCAGCGCCGCGAAAATGCCCATGAAGAAGGCGAACTGCGACAATTCGGTGCCCTTGGCATACGCCGCTTCGAGGATCGCGTCCTTCGAATAGAACCCGGCAAAGCCCGCCACGTCGACAATCCCGACGCCGGTGATTGCCAGCGTGCCAGCCATCATCGCCCAATAGGTGAACGGGATATGCTTCCGCAGCCCGCCGTAATACCGCATGTCCTGCTCGTGGTGCATCGCATGGATCACCGAGCCCGCGCCCAGGAACAGCAGCGCCTTGAAGAACGCGTGCGTGAACAGGTGGAACATCGATGCGCCATAGGCGCCGACGCCCGCCGCAAAGAACATGTAGCCGAGCTGCGAGCAGGTCGAATAGGCGATCACGCGCTTGATGTCGGTCTGCGTCGTGCCCACGGTCGCCGCAAAGAAACAGGTCGCCGCGCCGATGAAGGTGACGAAGGCCAGCGCCGTCGGGCTGGTTTCGAACAGTGGCGACAGGCGGCAGACCATGAACACACCGGCGGTGACCATCGTCGCCGCATGGATCAGCGCCGAAACCGGGGTCGGCCCTTCCATCGCGTCGGGCAGCCAGGTGTGCAGGCCCAGCTGCGCCGATTTGCCCATCGCGCCGATGAACAGCAGGATGCACAGCACGGTCGCCGTATCGAAACGAGCCCCAAGGAACCCGATGGTCGAACCGTTCAGCACAGCCGGAGCATCCTGCAGGATCTGCGGGATCGAGACGGTGCCGAACACCAGGAACACGCCGAAGATGCCCAGCATGAAGCCAAGATCGCCCACGCGGTTGACCACGAAGGCCTTCATCGCGGCGGCATTGGCGCTCGGCTTCTTGAACCAGAACCCGATCAGCAGGTACGACGCAAGGCCCACGCCTTCCCAGCCGAAGAACATCTGGACGAGGTTGTCGGCGGTCACCAGCATCAGCATGGCGAACGTGAACAGCGACAGGTACGCGAAGAAGCGCGGCTGGTCCGGCTCCTCGCTCATATAGCCCCAGCTATAGAGGTGGACGAGCGCCGAGACGGTGGTGATCACCACCAGCATCACGGCGGTCAGCGCATCGACGCGCACCGCCCAGGCGAAATCGAGATCCCCCGATTTCACCCAGTTCAGCACCGGCGTCACGCTTTCCTGCGCGCTGCCCGAAAGGAAGCTGATGAAGATCGGCCACGAAAGCGCGCACGAAATGAACAGCGCGCCGGTGGTGATGGCCTTGCTCGGCACGAAGCCCAGCTTCTTGTTGCCAAGCCCGGCGACGATCGCTGCCAGCAAGGGCAGGAACACGATGATCAGGATAGGATGCACGGTCTTATCCCTTCATCCGGTTGACGTCGTCGACCGCAATCGTGCCGCGTCCACGGAAGTAGATGACGAGGATGGCCAGCCCGATGGCCGCTTCGCCCGCCGCCACGGTCAGCACGAACATGGCGAACACCTGCCCGACCAGATCGTGCAGGAAAGCGCTGAACGCCACGAGGTTCAGGTTCACCGACAGCAGGATCAGTTCGATCGCCATCAGGATCACGATCACGTTCTTGCGGTTCAGGAAAATGCCGAGCACGCCCAGCACGAACATGATCGTGCTGACGACGACATAGTGGCCGATACCAATCACAACTGGACCCCCTTGCCCACTTCCGGCCGCACATTGACGGTCGCGTCTTCCGGCCGGCGGGCGATCTGCTTGCTCACGTTCTGGCCGCGCGTATCCTTGCGTTCGCGGTGCGTCAGCACGATCGCGCCGATCATCGCCACCAGCAGGATGATGCCCGCAGCCTCGAACACGAACAGGTAGCGCGTGTAGAGCAGCGCCCCGATCGCCTCGGTGTTCGAGATGTCCACCGGCACCGCGCCCGCACCATCCGCGACGCCCAGTTGCAGCGGTCCGGCGGTGAACGCGCCCACGCCGAACATCAGCTCGGCCAGCAGCACCAGCGCCAGCAACATGCCCAGCGGGAAGTTCTTGATGAAGCCGCCGCGCAATTCGGAAAAGTCGATGTCGAGCATCATGACCACGAACAGGAACAGCACCGCAACCGCGCCCACATAGACGATGATCAGCAGCATCGCGATGAATTCCGCGCCGACGAGCACCATCAGCCCGGCCGCGTTGAAGAACGCGAGGATCAGCCACAGCACCGAATGCACCGGGTTGCGCGCCATGATGGTGACCGCTCCGGAGAGGATCATCAGCGCGGCGAAGAGGTAGAAGGCGAATGCCTGGATCATGATGTCGGCCCCCTACCGGTACGGTGCATCGGCTTCAAGGTTGGCAGCGATGGCACGCTCCCACTTGTCCCCGTTCGCGAGCAGCTTGGCCTTGTCGTAGAGCAATTCCTCGCGCGTTTCGGTCGCATATTCGAAGTTCGGCCCCTCGACCACGGCATCGACCGGGCAGGCTTCCTGGCAAAAGCCGCAGAAAATGCACTTGGTCATGTCGATGTCGTAGCGCGTGGTGCGGCGGCTGCCGTCCTCGCGGGGTTCAGCTTCAATCGTAATGGCTTGCGCCGGACACACCGCCTCGCACAGCTTGCAAGCGATGCAGCGTTCCTCCCCGTTGGGATAGCGGCGCAGCACATGCTCGCCGCGAAACCGCGGGGAAAGCGGGTTCTTCTCGTAGGGGTAATTGATGGTCGCCTTGGTCTTGAAGAAATACTTCAAGGTCAGCCAGTGCGCCTTCACGAACTCCCACAGGGTGAAGCTCTTGATGAGTTGGGCGGCGGTCATGCGAAGTGTCCGATAGCCATGAGATAACCGCTGACGAGAACCACGAACAGCAGCGAGACGGGGAGGAACACCTTCCAGCCCAGGCGCATCAGCTGGTCATAGCGATAGCGCGGGACGGTGGCCTTCACCCAGCTGAAGATGAAGAAGAAGAACAGGATCTTGCCGATCAGCCAGATCCAGCCGGGGATCAGGTACAGCACCGGAATATCCAGCGGCGGCAGGTAGCCGCCCCAGAACAGCGTGGCGTTCAGCGCGCACATCAGCAGCACGTTGGCATATTCGCCCAGCCAGTAGAGCGCGAAGCTCATCGACGAATATTCGGTCTGATAGCCAGCGACGAGTTCGCTTTCCGCCTCGGTCAGGTCGAACGGCGCGCGACCGGTTTCGGCCATGCCGGAGATGAGGAACATCACCCACATCGGGAACAGCAGCGGGTTCGCCACGAAGCCGTTGATGATGCCGAACACGTGGCCGCGCTGCGCCTCCACGATGGTGTGCAGATTGAACGATCCGGCCCACAGCACCACGCAGATCAGGATGAACCCGATCGAGACTTCGTACGAAATCATCTGCGCCGAAGCGCGCATCGCCGAAAAGAACGGGTACTTCGAGTTCGACGACCAGCCCGCGATCACCACGCCGTAAACGCCCAGCGAACTGATCGCGAGCACATAGAGCAGGCCGACGTTGATGTTCGCCAGGACCGCGCCGGAATTGAACGGGATCACCGCCCAGGCCAGCAGCGCCACCGTGAACGTCAGGATCGGCGCGAGGATGAACAGCCCTTTGTTGGCCGCCGACGGAATGATGGTTTCCTGCAGGAAAACCTTCAAACCATCCGCGAACGACTGGAGCAGGCCGAACGGCCCCACCACGTTTGGACCCCGGCGCAGCGCCATCGCCGCCCAGATCTTGCGGTCGGCATAGATGATCATCGCCACGCCCAGCATCAGCGGCAGCGCGATCAGCAGGATACCGCAGATGGTGGAAAGTCCCCAGGCCCATTCATACGAAAGGCCAAGCCACTGGAAGAACTCGGTCATTCCGCTGCCTCCGCGAAAGTCTCACCGTGGATCAACTCGGCCGAGCAGCGTTGCAGCGTCGGGCTCGATCGCGCGATGGCGTTGGTCAGATAACGGTCCTTGATCGGATAGCCCGCGATCACGCCCTCGGGCTTCACGCCCGCTGGAGCCGCCGGCAGCGGGCCGTAATCGGCCAGACCTTCGGTGCCCAGCGCGGGCACTTCTGCCACCATCGCGGCGCGCAACTGCTCGAAGCTGTCGAAGCCGACCGACACGTGCAGCGCATCCGCCATCGCCCGCAGGATCGTCCAGTCCTCGCGGGCGTCACCCGGCGCGAACACGGCCTTTTCGGCCAGTTGCACGCGGCCTTCGGTGTTGACGTAAGTGCCGTCCTTCTCGGTGAACGCGGCGGCCGGCAGGATCACGTCGGCAACATGCGCAGCCTTGTCGCCGTGGTGGCCGATGTGGACGATCATGCTGCCAGCGAACGCGGTGTAATCCACCTCGTCCGCGCCCAGCGAGATCACCATCTTCGGCTTGGCGGCGATAAGGTCGGCAATGCCGCCCTTTTGCGCATAGCCGAGCATCAGCCCGCCCATACGGCTCGCCGCCATGTGGATCACGTTGAAACCGTTCCAGCCCTCACGGATGAGGTTGAACTCAGCCGCGAATGCCAGCCCGGCAGCGATGCCACCCTTGGCGAGGCCAGCCCCGCCCACGATGATCGCGGGCTTGGTCGCCTTGCCGAACACGTCGGTCAGCTCGGCGGGCAGATCGCCCAGCACGGCCAGATCGGCGCCGAGGAAGGTCGCCGGATAAGTCGGATCCCATTCCGGGCCGACGATCCACACCTTCGCGCCGCGCTTCACCGCCTTGCGCAGGCGGGTGTTCAGCAGCGGCGCTTCATCGCGCACCATGCTGCCCACGATCAGGATGGCGTCCGCCTCCTCGATCCCGGCGAGCGTCGAATTGAAGTTCACCGCCGCAAGGTTGCTGCAATCGTAAGCCAGCCCCGTCTGCCGCCCTTCGAGCAGCGTGGAACCGAGCGCGCCGGCCAGCTTCTTGGCCGCAAACATCGTCTCGCAATCGACCAGATCGCCGGCGATCACTGCCACGGCGGAACCGGGGTTGATCTTCGCCACGGCATCGAACGCTTCGGCCCAGCTTGCAGCGACCAGCTTGCCATCGCGGCGCAGCCAGGGCTTGTCGAGACGGCGGCGGGTCAGCCCGTCGACCATGTAGCGGCCCCGGTCTGACAGCCATTCCTCGTTCACATCGTCGTTCACGCGCGGCAGGATGCGCAGCGCCTCACGGCCCCGGCTGTCGATGCGCGTGTTCGATCCCAGCGCGTCCGAAACGTCGATGCTCAGCGTCTTTTTCAACTCCCACGGCCGCGCCTCGAACGCATAGGGCTTCGAGGTGAGCGCGCCGACCGGGCACAGATCGATCACATTGGCCGAAAGCTCGTGCTTCGCGGCCTTTTCCAGATAGGTGCTGATCTGCATGTTCTCGCCGCGATAGAGCGCGCCGATCTCGTCCACGCCGGCCACTTCCTCGCTGAAGCGGACGCAGCGGGTGCAATGAATGCAGCGCGTCATCGTCGTCGCGATCAGCGGACCCATATACTTCTCGGTCACCGCGCGCTTGTTCTCGTGATAGCGCGAGGCACCCCGGCCATAGGCGACCGACTGGTCCTGCAGATCGCACTCGCCGCCCTGATCGCAGATCGGGCAATCGAGCGGGTGGTTGATGAGCAGGAACTCCATCACCCCTTCGCGCGCCTTCTTCACCATCTCGCTGTCGGTGCGGATTTCCTGGCCCTCAGAGGCGGGCAACGCGCACGACGCCTGCGGCTTGGGCGGCCCCGGCTTCACTTCGACCAGACACATGCGGCAATTGCCGGCGATGCTCAGCCGCTCGTGATAGCAGAAGCGGGGGATTTCCTTGCCGGCCAGCTCGCATGCCTGCAGCACGGTGGCACCTGCTGGCACTTCGAGTTCGACGCCGTCTACTTTGAGTTTAGGCATCAGTCCGCTCCCCCGTCACTTCCACCAGAACTGTCTGCAAGTCCTGAATCTGTCCGTTCAGCGATTGGTCCGCTGAGGATCACTCCAACAAACTTTGCCATGGCGAACACCACAAAAATGCCGGAAAAAATGAGGAAGTATTGCTCGCCAGTACTCACTCCGCCGCTCCCCACACACATTCGTCATGCTGAACTTGTTTCAGCATCCATCGTGCCGTACGCGCGGAGCCCTGCCGGAAAGCCCCGGCAGAGCCGCCGTGCTGACCAACAACGCTCCGCTGCCTGCGGAGAAATGGACCCTGAATCAAGTTCAGGGTGACGGGATTGGTGGGAAGGTAAGCGGTCACTCCGCCGCCTCCCGCACGTCGCCATTCTCCGCAATCCGCCGCTCGATCTCGGGCCGGAAGTGCTTCAACAATCCCTGGATCGGCCATGCCGCCGCGTCGCCCAGCGCGCAGATGGTGTGGCCTTCGACCTGCTTGGTCACTTCATACAGCATGTCGATCTCGCGCACGTCGGCGTCGCCGGTGCGCAGGCGCTCCATCACGCGGTACATCCAGCCGGTGCCTTCGCGGCACGGCGTGCACTGGCCGCAGCTTTCGTGCATGTAGAAGTGCGACAGGCGGGCGATGGCGCGGACAATGTCGGTCGACTTGTCCATCACGATCACGGCGGCGGTGCCAAGGCCCGATCCGACGGCCTTCAGCCCGTCGAAGTCCATCGGCGCGTCCCAGATGTCGGCCGCCGGCACCAGCGGGACCGAGGAACCGCCGGGGATGACTGCCAGCAGGTTGTCCTTGCCGCCGCGAATGCCGCCGCAGTGCTTTTCGATCAGCTCGCTGAACGGAATGCTCATCGCTTCTTCCACCACGCAGGGCTTGTTCACATGCCCGCTGATCTGGAAGAGCTTGGTGCCCTTGTTGTTGTCGCGGCCAAAGCCCGCAAACCACGGCGCGCCGCGCCGCAGGATCGTGGGCGCAACCGCGATCGATTCCACGTTGTTGACCGTGGTGGGGCAGCCATAAAGGCCCGCGCCCGCCGGGAACGGCGGTTTCAGGCGCGGCTGGCCCTTCTTGCCTTCAAGGCTTTCGATCATCGCGGTTTCTTCGCCGCAGATATAGGCGCCCGCGCCGCGATGGACGAAAACGTCGAAATCATAGCCCGAACCGCAGGCGTTCTTGCCCACAAGGCCCGCCTCATAGGCTTCAGCCACGGCGGCGAACATCGTCTCCGCTTCACGGATATATTCGCCGCGAATGTAGATATAGGCCGCCCGCGCGCGCATCGCGAAGCCCGCGACCAGCGCGCCTTCGATCAGCTTGTGCGGATCGTGGCGCAGGATCTCGCGGTCCTTGCACGAACCGGGTTCGGATTCGTCGGCGTTGATCACGAGGAAGCTGGGACGGCCGTCCTTGCTTTCCTTGGGCATGAACGACCATTTCATGCCGGTGGGGAAGCCCGCCCCGCCACGACCGCGCAGGCCGCTGGCCTTGATTTCCTCGATGATCGCGTCCTGCCCGCGCGCGAGCAGATCCTTGGTATTGTCCCAATCGCCGCGCATCTGCGCCGCCTTCAGGTTCCACGGCTGATAGCCATAGAGATTGGTGAAGATGCGGTCCTTGTCTAAAAGCGACATGGCTTACCACTCCCCCCGGTAATCGTGATTTTCGCCGACCATGGCCACCAGCGTCGTCGGTCCGCCGATCGGCTCCACCGTGTGGCGGCCGGGCAGCTGCGTGCCGGTCTTGGGCTGGCGACCGGCGGCGAGTTCGTCGAGCACGTGGGTCACGCTCTCGGCCGTCAGGTCTTCGTAGTTGTCGTCATTGATCTGGACCATCGGCGCGGACGAGCAGTTGCCCATGCACTCCACCTCGGTCAGCGTCCACAACCCGTCGGCCGTGGTATGGCCCTTCTTCATGCCCTTGGCCTTGCACGCGGCCATGATGTCGTCGCTGCCGCGCAGCTGGCACGGCGTGGTGCCGCAGACCTGCACGTGGAAGCGGCCGACCGGCTGGATGTTGTACATCGTGTAGAACGTCGCGACTTCGAGCACGCGGATCACCGGCATGTCGAGTTCGCGGGCGACGAATTCCATCACCGGCAATGGCAGCCAGCCTTGCGTGTTCTCCACCGCGCCCACCTGGCGCTGCGCCAGATCGAGCAGCGGCATCACTGCGCTGCGCTGGCGACCGGCGGGATAGCGGGCGACGATTTCCTTGGCCTTGGCCGCATTGGCCTCGGTCCAGGCAAAGCTGCCCCAGCGCGCGCGCAGTTCGGGGCTATCGGGTTCGGCGTGTCGAGCGGCCATGGTGTTAACGTCCCGTCCGCTTGAGCAGGAAGCTCCGGCCGAACATGTAAAGTTCGAAGCCGCCGATGGCCGAGATCATCATCGGCAGCCAGTCCGGCGTATCGGCATGGAGATACAGCGCCCCGAAATAGATCGCGGCGAGGACCAGCCCGGTCGCGCAGGCGAGGATCGAAAGCTGGCGGGTCAGATCTTGCTTCACCGGATAAACTCCACGCGAGAGCATTTGTCGCCCTCGAACGAATAGACTGCGATTACCTCGAACGGGTCGACCAGCGGCGAGCCATCGGTCGAAGGCCCGCGCGTCACATGCTCGCGCATCAGCACGTAGTTGCCGATGGCCTGCGCATCCACGATCTCGGCCCGGTTCTGAGGCCAGACCTTGAACGCGGCGGCAAGGCCGGAACGCGTGCCTTCCTTGCCCTCACGCACCACAGCCCCGCGATAGCCCGCCTCGCAGGCATCGTCGGTCATCAGCGACACATAAGCATCGACATCCTGCGCGTTGTAGTGCGCGATCATCTGCTCGGCGATGGCGAGCTTGCTATTCACTGCGTCACCTGAATCATCGGGGGCGGACCAAATTGAAAGCGACCAACCCGATCACCATCGATGTCAAACTCAACAGACGATTGACCGGCCTTCGGGCACTCCAGCCAAACCGTGATCGATTTTTTCTGGCTGGTGGGAAATTCGTGAGCCATCGAGGAACTCACAACGCAGCCATTGCCCCAAGCTGACAACTGCTCGACTGTTGCGGCATGCCGACCATCCCGCAAATCGAAAATCTGCGCATGTCCAAGCTGCAAGCGCAATTGATCGGCTTTTCCGGCAATCAACGAACTCAAAATCTCAGTGACTCGCGCAGGCACTGCGGCTTGCTTAAGCGGTTGCTGTGCGAACGAACCCGCTGCCGGGGCCACTATGACCGCAACTAGTGTCAGCAGCGCCCTCACCGGTCGCACTCCCCAAACACCACGTCGATGGCGCCCAGAATGGCGGTCGCGTCGGGCAGCATGTGGCCTTTGCACATGAAGTCCATGGCTTGCAGGTGCGAAAACGCGGTCGGGCGGATCTTGCAGCGGTACGGCTTGTTGCTGCCGTCGCTGACC
>DAICYJ010000182.1 GCA_027311705.1 Novosphingobium sp.
TGCTCTACATCGGGCGGATTCACACCAAGAAGAACCTGCTCGCGCTGGTCGAAGGCTGGCGCATTGCCGCTCGTCCGGCGAACGCTCGCCTCACCATCGCGGGATGGGGCGATGCCGATGATGTTGCAGCGCTAGAAAGCGCTGTGGCGCAAGCCGACGGCACGGTGGAATTCGTCGGCCCCGTCTATGGCGAACGCAAGCAGGCTCTGCTTGATGCCGCACGTTTCGTGGTGCTGCCTTCGCACAGCGAAGGTCTGCCGATGGCCATTCTCGAAGCATGGTCCAAGGGCACTCCCACGCTGATGACGGCGGAATGCAACCTTGAAGAAGGGTTCACCGCAGGTGCCGCGCTTGAATGCGGCTATGATGCGGCGATGATCGCCAGCGATTTGGCGCGCGCGCTGGCGATGCCCGATGCGCAATGGCTGGCGATGTTCGCCGCCGCGCTCGAGCTTGCGGGATCGCGCTTTTCCGAACATTCGGTTGCGGCGCTGTGGGGCAAGACCTACCTCGGCGCACTGGAAAACGCGAGGCCGTGGCATGAGCCTGCTTGACGCGCGCGATACCAATCCGCTCGAAGGCGGGGCCAGTTTTTCGCTGGGCAACCGGCTGTTCCGCGTGGCGTGGGCGGCTAGCTGGCTGTTGCTCGCCCGCTTCACCCCGCCGCCGCTGCATGGCTGGCGCCGGATTGTGCTGCGCAGTTTCGGCGCACGGATTGCACCCGGCGCGCGTATCCACGCCAGCGTCTCCATCTGGCATCCGGGCAACCTCGAAGTGGGCGCCAATGCGCTGATCGGTCCGGGCGTGCGGCTTTACAACCAGGGACACATATCGATCGGTGAGAAGACCGTCGTCTCGCAGCGCGCACACATCTGCGCCAGTACGCACGATGTGAACGATCCGCATTTCCAACTGCAGTTGCGCCCGGTGCGCATCGGAGCACAATGCTGGGTTGCAGCAGAAGCCTTTCTCGGGCCGGGGGTGACCATGGCCGACCGTTCGGTGCTGGCCGCGCGCGGTGCGTTGTTCCGCAGCACCGAAGCCGATGCGATCTACACGGGGAACCCCGCAGTTTTCCTGAAGGCGCGGCAGTTGCGCGACGCCACGTGAACGTTCGCTCGCGGCTACTGCGCGCGTTCGATGCTGATCCGACGCAGGCCGATATTTTCGCTGCCCGGCTTCAGCCACAGGGTCAGCAACTGGGTGCGGCAGGCGGGTGGCGGCGAAACGATCTGGCCTTCGGCCAGCAACTCCCCAGCCGGCATGGCACCCAGTGCTCCCGGAGACGACCCGCAGTTGATCGATGCGAACAGTCTGCCACGCACGGTGCCGGGATCGGATGCTTCGACGCGGACGCGATAGGCACCCGGGGCTAGCTCTACCGTCTGCGCCAGGATCGGCACGGTGATCGAAGACTGGTTCGATGCTTCGGCCACGCGCTGTCCGCCGGCCTGCACCAATGAACGCACGTCGACATCGCCGGTGTTGAAGGTCCGCCAGTCGAACGGCGATTGGCGCTCAGCGGCCAGCACCTGGAATTCGGGATCAAACAGCAGTTTGCCCGCTGGTGCCCGGCTGCAATGGCTGCTCCACATGTCGATTGCTGCGGCCCGCATGCCGCGATCGACGAGCTGGAACACCAGCCGGTTCACCATCGCGCAGCCCAGCGCCACGCCGCGTCCGGAAAGCTGCTTCAAAATGCCGGCCTTGCGCGCCAGTGCGGCGTCGCTGGCTTCGGCGTCGGCGCTGGTATAGCGGACCAGCCAGTTCGGCTTTTCGATCATCCGCGCGATCAGCGCCTCGCGTCCGCGCGGATCGGTTTCCAGTGGCTCCAGCACAAGCTGGGCATTGGCATATTCCGGATCGGAACGCAGGATGGCGTCGGCGCGTTGCGCCGCCAGTGTGTAATCTTCCGAATCGATGCCGACGCCGTACCAGTAAAGCTGGGTCGGCAAGTCGCGCCAGCCCAGCTGGCCCGAAACGCGGAATGCTGCATCGGCCTTTTCGGGTTGATTGCGCAGCAGGCGGGCGGAGGCGAGCAACCCCACGGAATCCCGGTTCATCGGGCTCGCCGCAACGCCGCGTGCTGCGGCGGTTTCGACTTGCTGATAATCCTTGCGGGTCAGGGCGATCTGGGCCGCTGCGGCATCGGCAAACGAGCGGAACGGGCCGGGCACCAGCCGCTCGAGGCTGGGAGACGCGGCCGTCAACCGGTCGATTCCGTTGGCGCCCGCAATGGCACCGTAAAGGACGGCAGCAACCGCGCCCAGCGCCGCCAGCTTCACGTTACCCTTGCCCACCATCGGGAACTCCCAGCCATTGGTTCAAAGTGTCCTCAGGCCGCAAATCACGCCGTCTCTTCAGACCGGTAACGATAATACTCGTAGCCGTAGTATGACGAGTAGCGGTTCGAACTCTTGTTCGGATCGAACTTGGTCAGGATGGCGCCGACGATTACCGGGTTCATCGCGCGCAGGCGGCGGAGCGATGCCTTCACCGCACCGCGCTGGCCGCCTTCGGCCTCGATCACGAAGGCCACGCCATCGGCAATCGCGGAAAGGACGGGTGCGTCGGCCAGGCCCAGCACCGGCGGGGAATCGATCACGATCGAATCGAACTCCTTGGCAAGTTCTTCCAGGATCTGCGCCATGCGGGGCGAAGCCAGCAATTCGCTGGGGCTAGGCGGATGCGGCCCCGACGTCAGGACCCACAGGTTTTCTTCGTCTGTCGCCCGAACTACCGACATGGCGGCCTGCTGCGATGTCAGCAGCGTCGACAGCCCGGCCGCGTTGTCGAGCCCGACCCGCGAGTGGATCGAAGGACGGCGCATGTCCGCGTCGATCAGCAGCACGCGCTTGCCGACCCGCGAAAGTGCACGCGCGGTTGCAAAGCTGGTGGTCGATTTGCCTTCTGATTGCTGGCTCGATGTCACCAGCAGGATCGGCGGCAAGCCCTGCGTCGTCGAATACATCAGCGATCCGCGGAGCGAACTGTAGGCTTCGGACAGCGGCGACTTCGGATCGGCCAGCTGCGTCGCCAGGTCGTCCTCCGTCTCCTTGGGGATCACGCCCAGCAGCGGCAGGTTGACCTTCTCCTCGACGTCTTCCGGCATGCGGATGCGGTCGTCGAGCTGGTCGCGCATGAACACCACGATGGCGGCAAGCACCATGCCGGCGGCGATGCTGAAGAAGATGTTCTTCATCAGGTTGGGCGACGAAGGCGACCGCGGGGCTTCGGCCTGGTCGATGACCGAGACGTTGCTGGCCGAAATGCCCGCCGCCGCGTTCAGTTCGCGATAGCGCTGCAGCAATCCGTCATACAGCTGGCGGTTGGTATCGCCTTCGCGCGCCAGCGTGTTGTAGCGCACGGTGCGGTCCTGTTCGGACATGGTCTGGTTCTGCAACGCGTTCACTTGCGACCGCAGCTGGCCTTCAGCGCTTTGCGCGGCGACGTATTCGTTGCGGATCGAACTGCGGATGCCCGATGCCACGTTGCGGATTTCCGCATTGGTCGAGGCCAACTGCGCTTCCAGCGCCTTCACGCTGGGGTGATCGGCAAGGTAACGGGTGCGCTGCGATTGCAGCTGCGTTTCAACTTGCGACTTCTGAGCCAGCAACGCCTGGATCGTACCGTTCGAAAGGACGGCCTGCGACGCGAGCATCGGCACCGAACTTTCGGCTTTCCACTTCGCCTCGGCGGCGGTGACGGCGGCCTTGGCCGTGTTGGCGGCTTCGTTGATCTGCGAAAGGCTGGCGGCAGTGACGCTGCCGGTGCCTCCATCGGAACTGCCGCTGGTACCGTTGGCACCGGCACCGCTGGCCGATCGCGTACGGATCAGGCCGGCCTGACGGGCATAGGCATTGAGATCGCGTTCCGAATTCTCAAGGCGTACGCGCGCCTCTTCCATCTGCTGCGCCACGAACTTGCGGGCATAGGCGGAACTGTCGAACTTGCGCTGCAGGTTGGACTGGATGAATTCTTCGGCAAAGGCATTGGCGATCTTGGCCGAATAGGCGGGATCGGTGCTGTTGAACGAGATTTGCGCAATGCGCGTCTCGCGCGGCAGGTTCACCGAGAATCCACCCCGCAACAGGTTCAGCACAAGCATCCGGCGCTGCGCCTCGGTCTGGTTGGCGTTGAACGGCGGCAAGTCCATTGCCGACAGGAAACGGTCGTCGCTGTACAGGTTCAGGCGGCGCGCCACGCGCTCGGCCAGCCCGCGGCTGCGCAGGATTTCAAGCTGCGTGTTCAGGAATCGATCGGTATCCCACGAAGCATCCTGGTTCTGCTGGTCGCCCAGCTGATCGCCCAGAACCTGTTCCGACTGGTTGTTGATCTGCACCGATGTTGTTGCAGTATACATCGGGGTCTGCAGCATCGTCATCACGACCGCTACGCCGATCGCGGCGGCGACGATCGTTGCGATCAGCAACAGATTGCGGCGGACCAGGGTCAGGATATGGCGGGTGGTCTCGGAAAGACCCGGCCCGTCGTAATATCCGTCGATGCCTCCCCCGGTGCCTCCTATGCCTCTGCCCGCGGCGGTTTCGTCCTGCTGGTTGATGACGGTGGCCAAGTTCTTCTTCCCGACAATTGGAGCATCTGCGGGGCCCATGCGGGCCGGCACCAGTGAATTAGTAGCGTGCGAACACACTGAACAACGGAACGGCCTGCAACAGGTCTCGATAGCCGCCTTGAACGCGCGAATAGCCCACGACGATGAGGTCGCCGGGCAGGATCCGCGGATCCTCGGCGCGCCCGGCACGGATCATCGCGGCGTCGAACCGGCCGCCCATGCGCTGGCCGTCCACAGTGCGGAATATCAGCACTTCGCTAAGCTTGGCGGTCGTGGTCGGGCTGCGCGCCTGCGCGAGCATCGCCAGCAGCGTGGCGTCGGGGCTGACCGGGTATTGTCCCGGCTGCTTCACTTCGCCTTCCACCGATGCGACACGCTGCACCGCTTCGACCATGCCGATGGAAACCTGCGGGTTGCGCAGATAGCGGGCGCCATAGGCGCTCTGCAGTTGCGATCCCAGCCGCGCAGGCGTGGTGCCGGCGGCGTGGATCTGGCCCAGCAAGGGCAAGCTGATGTTGCCCGCCGGATCAACCAGCACCTCGTCGGCGCTCAGATCGGGTTCCTGGAACACCGAAATGCGAATCTTGTCGCCGGCCTGGATCGGATAATCCGCGGGCAGTGCCGTTGGCACGCCCTTCGAAATGGCCTGATAGGCCGCATCGTTGGTGGGAAGATAAGTCGGAACGGTCCGGATGCAGCCGCTCACGCTCGAAGCGAGCAGGATGCAGGCGGTAACACGACGAATAAAGGCCAAAGTGTTTGATCCTTCGATTTCTATTGCGCGTTGCTTCGCCCGCGGGCGGAAACAGACGGAGCAAGCAGGCCTGCTGCTGCGCCCACCAGCATCGCCAGCGACATGCTGCGCAAGGGATAGTCGACAAGAGAATGCGCTGCAACGATGAAAAATGCTGCAAATGCGAAACGGCTGTGCGCGCGCGTCACAACCCCGGTTTTCCAGCTCTTCAAAGCCATCAGGATAAAGCAGGTGGCGATCGCCACGATCAGCAGGACTCCGAAAATTCCGCCTTCGAGCAGGATTTCGAGATAGTCGTTGTGCGCCCGCGAAGGAAGCGTCGGATCGACCACTTCCAGTCGCTCAACCGGGGTCATAAGCTGCACGAAGCTGCCCATGCCGCCGCCAAACGGCCAGTACTGGCCAATGGCATACATCGTATCGGTCCACAGCTCTGTGCGGAAATCCTTGTCGGCGGCAAATCGTGCGGCAACCTTTCCGATCGCGGCATTATCGCGCAGCACCCATGCCGCCAAAACGCCGACAAGCGCGACTGCACAAATGCCGATCAAAGTCCGCCGCGCAAAAAATCCGCCGGGCTGCACGATCAGCAGCGCAAACAGGGCCGTGGCCGGTATCAGCAGGATGCCGCCGCGCGAACCGCTGAGCACCGCGCCGCTCAGCAGCACGAGCACCATCGCGCCATAGACGATCATGGCTGATGCCCGCTGGCGCGATCGGGTGTCGCGCCCA
>DAICYJ010000187.1 GCA_027311705.1 Novosphingobium sp.
GTCGATGATCCGGGCGCATGTGCAACCTCTATAAATTGCGCGCCATGGTGGCGGAAACGGCCCAGTTGTTCAGGGTGACCGGCGCGCAGGGCGCGAACTTCGGCGAAGAGATCTATCCCGGCTACCCCGGCCTTGTGGTGGCGCAAGGCGTGGCCCGAACCATGACGTGGGGCTTTCCGCTGTCGCTCACTGGCAAGCAGGGGCAGAAGTTGAAGCCCAGACCGGTCAACAACGCGCGCGAGGACAAGCTGCACACCGCCTTCTGGCGTGACAGTTTCGTCAAGCGCCGGTGCCTGATTCCGGTGAGCGCCTGGGCCGAGGCAGAGGGCGAAAAGGGCCGCATGACGCGAACGTGGTATGCACTGGCTGGTGCGGACGTGTTCGCCGTGGCGGGCGTGTGGCGGCCCACGGCGGAATGGGGCGAGGCCTACAGCATGGTGATGGTCGATGGCTGCGCGCAGATGGCCGATGTCCACGATCGGATGCCGGTGGTGCTGCCGCCGTCCGCATGGTCGATGTGGCTGGAAGGAACGCCCGAACAAGCCTTCGCCTTGTGCCAGACCTGCCCGCACGACCTGGCCGTCGATCGTACACCGGAACCTTGGGCCAAGCCGCGCGGGGCTTAAGTTTGCGCGGGGAACGAGTCCGTTCCCCGCACAAGGGTCGGTCAGCGGCTGCGGGCCGGTGTGTACCAGATCGGCGAGGACCACGCGCGCTGCTGGATCGTCAGCGCGACCTTGTCCGGCAAAGGCAGGCCGAATTCGATCGCGCGCAAGGTGGACCAGCGGGGCGTCGGGATTTCCAGCACACGAACGTAATAGACCGCGGCCTGATCGGCCTTGAACGTGGGATCTGTCCATACTTTCGACAGCCGGGCCGCGCCGATGGAATTGTCCCACTTGCCGGTCTTGAGGTCCACCGTGCTACCCACGGGTGCCAGCTTGCCCGTGGCCGGATCGATCTTGCGTGCGCCCGACCAGGCGATGTCGAAGATCTTTTCCTGCTGCTTGCCGCCTTCGAGGTAGAGCTTCACCACCTGCACGCGATCGAGATTGCCGCTCAGCGGATCCTTCACTGCATCGATCACGAAGCTGGGACGCTTGCCCGCGCGGGCCTGCGGCAGATCGCCGCCCATCGGCACGCCCAGTTGGTAGGCCTGATGCACCCAGCCCGGCTTCGCGACAAAGCTGGCAGCGAAGTCCCACCCGCCGAAGAAGCGGACTTTCAGCCTGCTGCCCGATGTGGCGAAAGTTTCCTTGCGGCGGAACGCAGCGTAGATCGCATCGCGCGTATTGGCCTCGGCCCACACGCCGGTGAGCGTGCCGGGGCTGAGGATCACGGGGCTGAGCCCGGTGCCGGAGGCGGCCTTGTATCCCAGCGCCTCTTCCGCCCCGGTCTTGGTCAGTTTGCCGCCGCCGAGGTTGGGGGTGGCAATGCCGCCGTATTCCTGCGCGGTCGAAACTTGCAGCCCGCTATGCAGGTCGCTCGATGCCGTGGCGCCGTCCTTGTAGGGGTTCACACCGAGCTTTTGCTGCAGCACCAGCCCGCGCCCCAGCGCATCGCGCCAGTACGATCCGCCCGGCTTGCTCGGCGTCGCCCCCAGCAGCAGCTTGTCGAAGATTTCGTAATTGGCGAATTCGTCGTTGGCCGAAAGCGCGGGGTGCGTTTCGCTGGTGCCCTTGTTCTGCGAAATCTCCGAAAGCGGCTCGTTGGTGGCGCGCAACTGCGCCCAGGCCTCGTCGATCGGCTTACCGTCGAGCGAGGTCCAGTCATACATCAGGCCGTTGGAAGCATTGCCATTGTGCGGGATCGCCAGCGCCTCAAAACCTTGTCCCCGAATTTTCGACAGCCATGTCCACAGGTCCTTCGGGTCCTTGGAATCGATCGAGCTGAACGGTGCCGGGGCCTTGTCGCCCTTGAAGATCACGTTGCGGTGCAGGTTTTGCCCGCCGGGCATCGAGGTCCATTCATAGGCGATGAAAGTGGTGAACTTGCCCGGCTGGTTATACTTGTTGGTCGTATCGATCTCGCGCTTCCAGGTGGAAGCGGAAACCTGTGCGGATTCCGCACCCATGTTCACCCCATCGGTTATCAGCTTCACGATCTTGAGGAAATTGGCCGCCCCACCCTCGCGCCCCAGCTGGCCGATTTCGGACAGCGAGAACGCGCTTTTGGGATCATCGAGCTGGTTGAACACGCCGATGTTTTCGGAATGGTCGGTCACCGCCTGGAAATCGAGCGGGAAGCTGCGCTTGATCGGCTGGCCGAGGTAGTCGATCGTATCACCCTTCGCAAAGCGATAGGCGTCTTCGGGCGTGGTGCGCGTGCCCATGAGCACATAGGCGTCGAACGAATTGGTCGTGTGGAGGTGGAGGTCGCCGTAAAAGGCTGCCTTGTCTGCAAAGTTGGGCACATCGGCGGTTTGCGCCGTCGCACCCGCCTCCACCGGCTGGGCCGCTGACGCCGCGCCGAAACCGATCAGCACGTGGTAGGTAAGCGGGCCGGCCAGTGCGGCGCCGACAAGCCATTTGGTACGCTTGGTCATGGGAAAATCCCTCCTGTTATCATGCAAACCCAAGGGCAGCGTGCAGCCGCTCCAGAAACCAGAAGAACGAGAACGAGCCGATGGCGTAGGTCGCAACGTTCCACGCGAGGCGCGGTGAGGAAGCAGGCCAGCGCAGGCGCGACAGCAGCCACAGCGCGCCCATCGCCAAGCCGACGAACGCGAGCTGACCCAGCTCTACGCCGACGTTGAACAGGAACAGCGAGGCCGGAATATTGCCCTCCGGCAGCCCGATCTGCTTCAGCGCGCCCGCAAAGGCCGCGCCGTGCAGCAGGCCGAAGCCGAAGGCCACCAACCACGGTTGGCGCAGCGTAAGCCCGTCCTGCCCGCGCGCCTTGCGCACCAGTTCGACGGCAAGGAACAGGATCGACCAGGCGACCATCGTTTCCACGAGGCCCGGATCGAGGGTCATCAGCTTCAGTGCAGTGAGCGCCAGCGTGATCGAATGCGCAACGGTGAACGCCGTGATCGTGCGCCACAACTGCCGCCAGCCGGTGCTGAGCAAAAGGAGACCGAACACGAACAGCAGGTGATCGACGCCCGTGAGGATGTGTTCAAAACCCAGCAGCAGATAGGCTGGCACCGCCGCGCCGACATGCGCGTCGATCGTCGTGGCAGGTTGGCCGGGCGTGAGCACGCGGCTTTCCTCGTCGCCATTTTTCAGGTGAACGAGCAGCAGGGTGTCGGTGATGGTCTTGTCGAGCCCGTCGACCCGCACTTCGCGACCGTTCAAGCCCTTGGGCCCAAGGTCCAGCGCGTTCCAGTGGCGCACTTCGAAGTTGGGCGCGCTTTCCACGCGATCGGGCTTGCGGTCGATGGCATTGCCGGCAAGTCGCGGGCGCAGGGGAACGACCATCATGCCGATGCTGGGCTGTTTCCACAGCACATCGACTTTGCCATCGGCACGCTCGGTAATCTCGAGGAAGGCTGGCCGAACTTCGTGCGCGAGCGCGGGCCGGGCGAGCGCGAACAGCGCCAGCAAAGTCAGGATCAGCCGGCGCATCAGTGCAATCCCGGCACGGTCACCGAATAGCGCGTGCGCAGCGCCTGCCACACCGCATCGTTGCGCGCCTTGCGGTCCGCCTCGATCCAGTCGCGGCGCACATCTTCGCGTGCCTCGTCAAAGCTGCGGCGATGCGCCGGGCTGGCGTCGGTGACGCGCACGACATGCCAGCCAAAGCCCGAACGGATCGGCCCGGACCACTGCCCCTCAGGCGCGGCGAAGACCTGTCGGCCAAAATCGCTGCCACCGAAAACGCGGTCCACATCCTCGCGCGACAGGGCGGTGATGCGCGCCGGTCCGGGGAACGCATCGCCCGCCACACCTTCCGCCCCACTGGCCAATGCTGCGCTCGCCAGCGCTTTTGCTGCGGCATCGCCGCGCTGGTCCGGCGCGAAATAGCGCTGCTCGAACGTGCGCCGCGCGGGCTGGATAAAGCGGTCGGCATGGGCGGCATACCAGCCGCGGGCCTGCGCTTCGCTCGGTTCGCGCGGGGCGGCCTGGTCCTGTTGCAGGAAATCGAATTTCTGGGCGATGCGGCGGCGCACGATCTCGTCATCGCGATCCAGCCCCAGCGCCAACCCTTCGCGCAGATAGATTTCCTCGCGCACGGCATTGTCGATCATCGTGTGCATCTGCTGCGGCGTCGGTTCCGCGCCATATTGCTGGGTATAGGAGTTGGCGATGCGCAGCACATCGTCGTTGGAGAACGTCAGGTTGTAGCGCGATCGGTGTTCCTCGATCAGGTGGGCCACGACGAAGATCGCAAACCCGATCACCACGAAATGGGTCAGCGGTTCGCGCAGCAGGCGCGCCAGCCGGCCTGTGCGTTTCGGATCGGCGGGTGGCGGCACCGCGTCGCCGCGAATGTCCCAGCCGTTGTCGGGAACGGGATTGCGATACATGTCTGGTCCTAAAAAATGGGCGGCCGTTGGATGGCCGGCCGCCCAAGGCAGGGTGCAAGAAAGCGTCAGGCCGGTTCGTACTGCGTGGCTTTTTCCTTGCGCACGATGCGGCTGCGGCGGCCGTCGATCGCCACCGGCACTTCGCCGTTCACCGTGGCGCGGCGCAGCGTGCGGCGCTGCAGGCCGAAATCCGACACGGCGCGGTGCTGGGTCGACTGGTTGTCCCAGAACGCCACGTCGCCTGCGCGCCAGCGCCAACGCACCACGTTTTCAGGCTTGGTGATGTGATCCTGCAGGATCTGGAACAGGGCGGAGGATTCCGCCTGATTCAGGCCGACGAACTGCTTGACGAAGTGGCCCACCAGCAGGCTGCGCTGGCCCGATACGGGGTGGACGCGCACCACCGGATGCTCGGTTTCATAGACGGTGGAAGCGAACACGTTGCGGTACTGGCTCAGCCGTTCGCGGGCAGCGTCGTCCTTCGCGCCGCTCAGGATGGCTGCGTAATCGTAAAGGTTGCTATGCGTGGCCCACAGGTTGTTCACCAGCTGGCGCAGCGGTTCGGGCAGGCCTTCGTAGGCGGTTTCGCCATTGGCCCACAGCGTATCGCCACCCGCTTCGGGAATGGTGATTGCGCGCAGGATCGATCCCTTGGGATAGGCATCGACGAAAGTGACGTCGGTGTGCCAGCTCGAAGCCGCGTAGCCTTCCTTGCTGTCGAGTTCGAGCAGGTAGCGCGAGCCTTCGGCCACCGGCACCGTGGGGTGTGCCACCGGATCGCCGAACAGGCTGGCGAAGCCTTCATGGCGCGCATCGTCGAGTTCGTGCTGATCGCGGAAGAACACCACCTTGTGGCGCACCACGGCATCCTTGATCGCCTGTACGGTCGCGGCATCGAGGTCGCCCGAAAGCGTCACGCCCCGGATTTCGGCACCGATGGTTCCGGTAACGGGCACGATTTCAAGCGGGGAGTTGGGATCGCGGGCGTTGGTGTAGGTCGTAATGGCATTCATGGCACTGTCTCCTGAGGGATGGAGGTTGGGGGACGGGATTTTCATTCGGCCGGCATCAGCGATCCGCCGGCAAAGTCTTCGTCGCGCGCTTCCAGCTGGCGGCGAATTTCAGAATGGTGGTGAGCATCGAGCGGGAAGCCCGCCACCAGCGCAGCGGCCAGCGTGTGCGCCAGCGCGGGGCCGACAGCGAACACCAGTACCAGCCCATGCAGGGCGTTCGGCGTGTTGTTGACGGCCAGCCTGGGATCGAA
>DAICYJ010000190.1 GCA_027311705.1 Novosphingobium sp.
GGTCGCTGGCGTCCTCCGCCCGAAACACCGGCTTGGGCAGGCGTGCGAACGAGGAGAACTCGTCCACCATCTTGCGCAAGTCACCCACCTGACGGATGATCGTGGCGGTCAGTTCCTCGAACAGTTCGGGATCGGTCAGGATCTGGCGGCGATAGCGGCGCTTCAGCCGTTCGGTGGCCAGCTGGATCGGAGTGAGCGGGTTCTTGATCTCGTGCGCGATGCGCCGAGCCACGTCGGACCATGCGGCGCGGCGCTGATCTAGCAACTGGCGAGTAATGTCCTCAAACGTGATGACGTGGCCGTTGGCGTCCGCCGTCACTTTCACCGCCAGCGTCAACAGGTCTCCCGCCTTGGCGTAGTGGACGATTCCGCTGGCGTTTCCAGTGGCGACCAGTTGCGCCAGCTGCGGTGCCACATCGGCCAGCATGTGCCCGGTCAGGCCCTGCCCGGCATCCGTCTGACCCTCCAGCAGCAGCTTTTGGGCAGAGCTGTTGATGAGCCGGATGCCCCCTTCCCGGTCGATCGAGACGATCCCCGCGGTGATCGATTCGAGCACCGCTTCGATGAAGGCCCTGCGCACTTCCAGCTGAGCGTTGGCGCGCACCAGCGCCTGCGTCTGCCCTTCAAGCTGGGCCGTCATCCGGTTGAACGCCCGCGACAGCAGGCCAACCTCGTCGGTGCCGCTGCCCGATGCCACGCGCATGGCAAAGTTGCCGCTACCCACGTTGCGCGCCGCGGAAACGAGCTCGACGAGCGGGGCCACCTGCCGGTCGGCAAAGCGCAGCGCCACCCACACCGCCAGCGCCACCAGCGCCAGGCTGATAACCAGCAGCGCTGCGTTGAACCGCAATTGCAGCGCTCGCGCCCGCCGCGTGAGGAAATCATAGGCCTTGAGCACGCTTTGCGCCCGCTGCCACTGGTTCAGCGCAAGCGCATCGGAATTGCGCGCGACGTAAAGATAGATGCCGCGCGTGCGGTCCACCGGCGTCACCGCCTCGATTCGTGCGGCAGACGCCGTCACCACCACGGGTTCGCCGGCATCCAGCTTTTTGAGCTCATCGGCCGTCACCCGCTGGCGATCGTCGTTGCTGTTGGGATCGACGATGGCGGCAGTGCGCAAGGTTCCGTCGGCACCGCGCTCGATGATCGCCGATTCGTTCAGCTTGCGGTTGATCACCTGCCACGAATAGCCTTCGGCAAAGTCGCGGCTCGTGATCGGTGCCTGACCCAGATAGTCTCGCAAATCGCCCGCCATGGCGACGCTTTCGTTCCCCACATCACGCAGCTTGTCGGCATAATATCCCCGCGCGAGGTTGTTGGCGTTTTCCAGCATCCCGCGTGAATTGTCGGAAAACCAGAATTCGACGCCAGACTGGAACAGGAGCGAGGCGAAGACCACGACCAGCAGCGTCGGGATCGCGGCGATCAGCGAAAACAGCCATACAAGCCGAACATGCAGCCGCCCGCTGCTGCCCAGCACGCCTTTGGACGCACGCTTGAGGGCGGCGCGACGGCCAATGAGCACGATCAGCGCCATGGCGGGCACCAGTGTGCCGACCAGCAGGCTGGAGGTGAGTCGCGAAGGCAGCAACTGGTTGCTGGCGCTGTTCGACGTCACCGTCATCCAACTGACCCACAGCATCAACGCCAGGATCAGCGCGGTGGTGATTTCCAGCAGCAGGATCACATTGGCGCGCCGCATCGCGACCAGCAGGCGTCGCCACCAACGGGGCGAGCGCCGGGGCTTGCGATTCACGGTTTCAACCATCGTTGCCAATTAACAACACACTGTTGCATCAATGCAAGGAAATTCCGATGTCAGGACGATTTTGGCACATTAGAGCCACCCGCGGTGTTTCCACTTAGCTCCGCAACGCAGCGTCTTCGGGATGAATATCCAATTCCGACAATCGCTTGCGCAAGGTATTACGATTGATGCCGAGCAGTTGAGCCGCGCGCAACTGGTTGCCGCCGGTGCGGGACAAGGCATGGAGGAACAGTGGCTTCTCGAACGCAGCCAGCGCATCATCATACAGCCGCCCGGCGGGAGGATCGGCCTCGGCAAGCCAATGCTCCAGCGCGCCGGCAAGGTCGTTCGGCCCAGCATCACCTTCCGCGCTGCGCATCGCCTGCCCGGCTTCGCTGGCCAGCAACGGCTCGATGGTGGTGGTATCGATCACCTCGTCGCGCGCCAGCAGCGCCAGACGAAAAACGAAATTGCGCAGTTCGCGAACGTTGCCACGCCACGGCTGGCGCGCCAGCAGCGCCGCGCCCGCCAGCGACAATTGCCGGCGTGGCAGCCCTTCGCCGGCAGCCCGCGCCAGAAAATGGCGAGACAGCGCTTCGATATCGTCGGCGCGGTCTCGCAAGGGCGGCAGTTCAATGGGCACCACAGCGATGCGATAGTACAGGTCTTCGCGGAATTGTCCCGCCTCGATCATCGGCATCAGATCGCGGTTGGTCGCGGCGATGATCCGGCAGTCGAGCGTGATCTCGTCGGTGCCGCCCACGCGGCGGATGCGCCCCGATTGCAGCGCGCGCAGCAGCCGGGTTTGCGCCTGCATCGGCATGTCGCCAATTTCGTCGAGGAACAGGGTGCCGCCGCCAGCCTGCTCGAACTTGCCGATATGGCGGCTAACGGCACCGGTGAACGCGCCCTTTTCGTGGCCGAACAGCTCGCTTTCAATCAGTTCGGCCGGAATCGCCGCGGTGTTCACCGCGATGAACGGACCCGCCGAACGGTTGCCCAACTGGTGGATCGCTTCGGCCACAAGTTCCTTGCCGGTGCCCGATTCGCCCAGAACCAGCACGGTCAGGTCGTTGCGCAGCACGCGCGTGATCATGCGATAAACTGCCTGCATTGCGGCGCTGCGGCCCACCAGCGGCAGTCCTTGCGCCAGCTCCTCGTGCATCTCCCCCGCATCGGCTGCGTCAGCCGCGCCAATGGCCTGCCTCACCGTGCGCACCAGTTCTTCAAGGTCGAACGGTTTCGGGAAATATTCGAACGCCCCGGTGTCGCTGGCGCGTACCGCAGTATCGAGAGTGTTCTGCGCCGACAGGATGATCACCTGCATGCGCGGCGCATTGGCGCGCACGCGGCCCAGCGTTTCGATGCCGTCACCATCGGTCAGCACCACGTCGGTCAGCATCAGCACATAGGTCTTTCCGGCCAGCAGCCGGTCACGGTCAGCGATGGAATCGCAATGATCCACCACGAAGCCTTCTGCTTCGAGCGCAGCGGTGATGACGATGGCAATCGAGGCGTCGTCTTCGACCAGGAGGATGGATTTCATCATGCGCGTTAGGCCTTTACCGATCCGGCGACGGGCAAGTGCAATCGAAAATGGGTCCAGCCCTTGGCCTCGTCACGATCATGCGTGATGCGCCCGTTCATTTCGCGCACCAGTTTCTGTACCAGTGCGAGGCCGAGGCCCTGCCCGTTCTTCTTGGCAGTGACGAACGGTTCGAAGATGTGGTCGCGCAGCGCCGGCGAAACGCCCGGCCCGTTATCGCTTACTCGCAGTTCGATCGGCAGGCGCAGCGGCTTGCCGCCCGGCCCCGCATGAAGCTGAATGCCGCTGGCAAAGCGCGTACGCACCGCGATGCGCGGGCTGGCGGAACCCTCGCACGCCTCGCGCGCATTGCTCATCAGGTTCAGCAGCACCTGCACCAGCGCATCGGGATTGGCGTGAATTGGCGGCAGCGAGGGGTCGAATTCCTCCTCCACCGTCACCGTCTTGCGCTGGCCCGCCGCGATCACCGCCTGCGCGCGCCGCACCGCCTCGTGCAGGTTGCACTCCACCGCCGGCTCCAGGCTGCGGCGCGAAAGCGACTGCATCTGGTCGATCAGCTTGGCGATGCGGTCCACCTCGGCGGTGATCAGCTCGGTCAGAGCCTTGTCCTTGCCTTGCACCTTGCGGTCGAGCAACTGGGCCGCACCGCGAATGCCGGCCAGCGGGTTCTTGATCTCGTGCGCAAGCACTTCGGGCGCGCGCAGCGCCGCGCCATCGCCGCCGCCTGCGCCCGCTCCATCACCCGAAAGCGCCTCAACGCCCACGGTTTCGTGCAGCACCAGCATCTGCCAGCCGGGGCAATGCGTAACCGGCGCGGTCATCACGTCCAGCCGTCGCGCTGGCTGGTTCAAGATGCGTACTTGCGCGTCACGGGCAAATAGCTGCGCCTCGCCCTCACCCAACCGGGTCAGGATCAGTGGCTCGTCGAATTCGAACAGTTCCTCAACCGGCTTGCCCACCAGCCGCCGCGCGCCCTGCCCGGCCAGTTGTTCAGCGGCAGGGTTGACCGACTGCACCGTAAGGTCCGGCCCCAGAAGCAACACGGCAAGTGGCAGGCTGGCAACCACGCGCTTGGGATCGGGCTTGCCCGTATCGCGCTTCAGCCAGTCCGCCGGACCACTCACGCTGCCCCACTCATGCCGCTGCGCGCCGCTCCACGGGCTGATCCACGAACCGCGCGTAAAACTCGGCAAGGCTGGCGAGGACCGCCTGCGCATCGTCGATGAAGTTCACGCGATTGCGGAATTCCGCTGATCCGTTCAGACCCTTGGTGTACCAGCCCAGATGCTTGCGCGCCATGTTCACACCGGTCACACTGCCATAATGCTCCAGCATGGCGTGGTAATGCTCTACGATCAGCGCGTACTGTTCCTGCACCGTGGGATCGGGTCGCAGTTCGCCCGTCTCCAGCCAATGCATCACCTGCCCCAGGAACCACGGCCGACCATAGGCACCGCGACCGATCATCACCCCGTCCGCACCGCTCTGCTCCACAGCGGCGGCAACATCGGCGATCTCGCAGATGTCGCCATTGACGATCACCGGGATCGAGACCGCGTCCTTCACGCTGCGCACGAAGGCCCAGTCGGCACTTCCCTTGTACATCTGGTTGCGCGTGCGGCCGTGGACGGTGATCATCTGCGCGCCCAGATCCTGCGCGATCCGCGCCAGTTCGGGGGCGTTCAGGCTATCGTGGCACCAACCCATGCGCATCTTGACAGTCACCGGCACTGAAACGGCCTTCACCGTCGCGGCGATCAGCGCGGTTGCCAACGGAATGTCGCGCATCAGCGCCGATCCGGCGTCGCCGCTGGTCACTTTGCGCACCGGGCAGCCCATGTTGATGTCGATGATCGCGGCGCCCTTGTCTTCCGAAAGCTTCGCGGCCTCGCCCATCTGTCCAGGATCGCAGCCGACCAGTTGCATCGAGACTGGCTCCTCGGTCGGGTGCCATGCCCACTTTTGGATCGACTGTCGGGTTGCGCGGATCGCGGCTGGACTGGCGATCATCTCCGTCACATTCAGGCCCGACCCAAAGCGGCGGACCATCAAGCGGAACGGCAGGTCCGAAACCCCGGTCATCGGGGCGAGCACGACCGGGCTTTCGATGCGGACGGGGCCGACCGAAATGGGCGCAAGGCGCGGCGGAGTGGGAACCGTGGTCATTGTCGAACAAC
>DAICYJ010000197.1 GCA_027311705.1 Novosphingobium sp.
CGATCGAATTGCGCAGTACTGCCGGTGCGCCGCCAGCCACCACATTCGTCACGGCATCGCGATGCAGGCGCTGGCACATGCTGGCATAAGTAACCCCGACGCCGCCCATCAATTCCAGGCACTTCATCGTCACCAGTGGCACGTTGGTGCCGCCGAACAGCTTGGCCTTCGACACCGCTTCCATCTGCGGAAAACGACCGTCGATGGCAGTGGTCGCCGCGTGGTACGACAGCAGGCGGTGCGCGTCGATCGTCACCGACATGTCAACCAGCGCGTGATAAACCGCCTGGAATTCGATAACCGGCCGGCCGAATTGGTGGCGCTTCTGTACATGCTCCGAAACTTCGTCGAACGCGCCCATCATCAGGCCCAGGCTGGCCCCGCAATTGTGCATCCGCTCCATGTTGAACGCGGTCATCAGGTTGCCGAACTGACCCGGCCCGATGATCATGTCGTCCTCGGTGAACTTCACGTTGTCCAGATAGACATTGCCGTGCGGAATGCCACGCACGCCGATGAATTCCGGACCCTTTTCCATCGAGAACCCCGGCGTGTCGCGGTGAATGATCACCGCGCCGATTCCCTTGGGGCCGGGAATGCCATCGAACCGCACGAAAATCGCATAAAGCTCGTTGTGCATCGCGCCGGTGACGTAATTCTTCGAACCGTTGAGGACGTACCCGCCCTTGCCGTCGCTGGTGGCCGCAGTTTCGATCAGCGTCAGGTCCGATCCATGCGCCGGTTCGGTCAGCGCGATGGCGCAGCCGAGTTCACCGGTCACGACCTTTCGGAGATACTTCTCGCGCAGCACTTCGTTCTTCGAAAGCATCAGCATCGAAGGTCCGGGGCCAGATGTGGCGAATAGCGGCTCGCAGCAGATCCAGCTGCCCGATGCGCGCAGGATTTCCGATACCGACAGGAAATATTCGAGGCAGGTCAGCCCCTGACCGCCATATTCCTTCGGCGCGGTGATGCCGAAAAAGCCGAGTTCGCCGAACCGCTTGGCCACCGCAGCATAATCGACATAATCCTCGCGTTCCCACTGCTCGGATGCTTCGCGAAATTCCAGCCCCGCCGCGTAGGCGCGCTTTTTGATATCTTCCTGTTCGGGGGTCAGTTGCATGGGGATTCCTTTATCAATCAGTTGGGCAGAAACCGGCGGATGAACTGCCCGGCCATGTCATAACTGGCCGTCGCTTCCGGCATCACGCCCGCGTCAAACTGGAACATGTGCTGCATTTCAGGCACGATATCGACTTCGGCCACGACGCCTGCCGCTTGCAGCAAAGCAACGATCTGCTCGGCATCGCTGACCATCACTTCATCGCCGCCCACCTGCACAAGGGTCGGCGGCATGCCCGATAGATCGGCATAGAGCGGGCTTGGCGCGCGGATATCGACACCCTCGCCCGCATAGATCCCGCCCAGAAAGCAGGTCGTTTCGGCCCCACTGACAAGATCAGCCGTCTTGTTGTAAACGTAGCTCTGGCCAAGCGCCTCAAAATCCAGCCAAGGCGACATCGCATACGTTGCCGCCGGCGCAGGCAGACCGCGCCGTAGTACTTCAAGTTGCACCGTGAAGCACAAGTTCCCGCCAGCAGATTCACCTGCGAAGATGACGCGCCCGGGGTCCTGTCCGCTGGCCAGCAGCCATTGATAGACGTCGGCGCAGTCGTTGACCTGCGTCGGGTAGATGTGATCCGGCATCCGCCGGTATTCTGCCATCAACGCCCGCGCCCCGATGCGCCGCCCCAGTTCTATGGCGAACCGCGCATGGGTTTGCGCGGAACCGGCCTGAAAACCGCCGCCATGCAGGAACAGGATCACGTTGGGTCCGGTCGTGACGCCCGGTTCATCCGCCCAAAACGCGCGGACAGCGGCGTCGGCGACCGGCGTAAGCACCACCGGAAACGGCTTGCCCAGCGCATCGAACATCACCTGCGAGCAGGCCCGAAACCCTTCCGGCGATGGATCTGCACCTGCATCCAGCGCCCACTGCCGCAGCAAGGCGTTGAACCGTTCAGCTTCTGCGCTCGCCATAGTGCCTCTCCCGCAAAGTGGGCATCGCCTTTGCTGGCGACGCCCCTTGTCCTGATTATTCCGGGTTCAGTTCGCGGGTTTCGCCCTGCATCCCGGTGAGACCGAAATTCATGCCCGCCCGCTTGGTCGAAGGCGAAACCATCGGCGTGTGCGACAGCGGCCCAACCGCATAAAGACCGCCATCGACGCGCAGATACTCGCCGCTGATGAACTCGCTCTCGTTGCTGGCGAGGAACACCGCAGCATGTGCGATATGCTTGCCTTCACCGCGGAATGGAAGCGGCTGGACGGCGCGGCTGACGACATCGGCGCGCTCCGGCTTGCCGCGATGCATCAGCGGCGTGTAGATGATACCGGGCAGGATCGCATTGACGCGGATGCGGTGCTTGCCCAGTTCGAATGCCGAAGATTGCGTCAGCCGCAGCACAGCCGCCTTGGCCGACGAATAGCACAGCGGCCCGCCGCCCGATGTCTGCGAACCCAGCGATCCCGTGTTGATGATCGAGCCGCCCCATTCCTGCTTCAGCATCGCCCGCGCGGCATGTTTGATGCCCAGGAAAACCCCCCGCGTGGTGATGGCAAACGTCTGGTCCCAATGTTCGACTTCGATCTCGGTGACCGGCCCATAGGCGCCATCGATGCCGGCATTGTTGAACATCACGTCCAGTTTGCCCCAGCTCTTCAGCGCCGTGTCGACGACACGGACAATGTCCTCTTCTTTCGAAACGTCGGTCCGCACAAACTGGACACGATCTGCGCCGAAGCCTTTGCCCTCCATTTCGTGCAGCAGCTCTTCCGCGTTCGGCTGGTTCAGGTCGGCGATCACCACGTTCGCGCCCTCATCCAGAAAAAGTTCGACCGTCGCCCGGCCCATGCCGCTCGCGCCGCCGGTGATGATCGTCGAAAAACCTTCCAAGCGTCCCAGGCCCATGATCCAGCTCCATTCCGTTTTGCGTGCGGCAGGGTTTGGCCGCGCCCGCCTGATTTCAAAACAAGGCGCGGGCTGTCCCCTCGCCATTTCCCGCACCGCCGCCATCGGGCAGCCCATGCAGGCACGATATTAACAACCAACCGGATAGTCAAATTTCTTCAGGCAAAGTTGCCCACATCGGCAGGCCATCAGCCAGCCGTTTTCAGGCCCCGATTTTCTGCCGCCTGATCACGATGCCGTGGGCCTCGCGGTCCCATGTATCGGGCGTAATGCCTTCCTTGCGGAGTTCTTCCTTTAACAGCTTGCCCGTCGGTGTTTTGGGCAACGTATCCATCACCCGTATGTAGCGGGGAATCGCATAATGCGGCATGCGCGGGATGATGAATTCGATCAGTTCGGCGTGGTCCAGCGTCTGGCCAGGGGCGAACGAAACGCAGATCATCACTTCGTCTTCGGCAATCTCGCTTTGAACCGCATAGGCGGCGACTTCGCGGATGGCACTGTGCTTGAAAATCTCCATTTCGACTTCGTGCGACGAAATATTCTCGCCACGCCTGCGCATCGCGTCCTTCCGACGATCGACAAAGTAGTACCAGCCTTCGTCATCCTTGCGCAGCAGGTCGCCGGTGTGGAACCAGCCGTTGCGCCAGGCCTTTGCCGTAGCCACGGGATCGCCGTAATATTCGGTCAGGAACTGCCACGGCCGCTCGGACCGGATGACAAACTCACCGACCTCGCCCACCGGCACTTCGTTGTCGTGCTCGTCCACCAGCCGCGCATCGAAGCCCGGACGCAATTTGCCCGAAACGCCCAGCTTGGGTGGATTGATGCCCGAAGCAATCGGCCCGCACAGCTCGCTCATGCCATAACCGGTGCACAGATCGACGCCAAAGCGTTCGCGAAACGCCAGGGCATCGTCGCTCAGCGGCGTGATCGAGCAGGCTTTGAGCGTATGCATGCGATCGCCGGCATCTGGCGGCTGCTTCAGCAGGAACGGTGCCATCACCCCCAGCAGGCAGCAGCATGTTGCCTCGGTTTCTCGCACCATTTTCCAGAAGTCGTTGGTCTTGAACGATTCCACCATCCCGACGGAACCGCCCTTGGTCAGCTGCGAGAACAACGGTGCGGCCCCGCCGGCATGGAACATCGGCAGGAACACCATGTGCCGCTGGTCGCGTCCCACCAACGCCGGAAACGCCTCGGAGAAAAAGCCATAAGCATGGACATATGACGAAAGCACCGCCTTCGATGGCCCAGTCGTGCCCGACGTATAGATCACATAGATGCTGTCCCACGGCATGATCGGCTCGTCGATCGGAGCAGCGCCCCAATCTTCCTGCAGGATGGACTGGTCGATCAATTCGATGCCCGGATAGTCACCCACCGCCGCGCCGCCGATGACGATAACCTTCTTCAGGTGCTTTGGGCTGATTTCGGCAAGGCGCGGCAGCAGATCTGCGTGAATGATCCCGATTTCCGCTTTGGCGAGATCGATCACATGCTCCAGAAGCCCACCGCGATAGGCGATATTGGCCGAGATGAAGACCCCGCCCATGTAATTCGTGCCGAACCACGTTTCGAGAAAGTCGCCGCCGTTGGGCAGCCAGGCAAACACGTTCTGCTTCTGCCGCAGGCCGAGATGGTACAGCGCACCCGAAACCCGGCGCGCGCGGTTGCGCATCTCGCGATAGGTCCACTCGCGCCCATGGTCATAGAATTTGCAGAAAACCTTGTCCGGCTGCGTGGCGTCGAACCCGTCGAGCAGGTTGCGCAATACACATTGGTCGGGGGTTGGAATTCTGGGATCCATCAGCTTTTCCTCCGAATTTCTCTATTGATTGCCGACTACCGCCGCGCCAATTTCGGGCGGGGATGGGAGCCTGTCGCGGCGCGGCAGGAAAATTGCGAATATCGCTGCGGGAACAAGCAGCAGCGCCATAACCTGCAGCGCCAGCGCATAACTGCCCGTCGCGTCCCGAACCATCGCCGCAACCCAAGGCCCCAGCAGCACTGCGTTCAGGAACAGGAAGCACAATCCGATCGCCCGGCCGAAATGGCCTGGGGCAAAACCCTTGGCCACGATTGCGCTGACCAGCGGGTAGTAACCGCCTCCCGCCAGTCCCAGCAGAATCACCGCCGCGATCAGCCCTGTCGTCGTCGTCGTCAGCGTCATGAAGCAGACCGCGCATGCCATCGCGGCCGCCAGAACCCAATAGATCGCGCGGTGGTCGATCCGGTCGGTCATGCTGCCGCACAGAATCTTGCCGCAGATCATGCTTGCCGCCATGCCTGACGTAGCGAGCGCCGCCGACCGCAGTCCCAGCCCGCGATCGGCCGCCAGCGGCGCAAGATTGAACTGCAGGCTGGAGAACACCATGCCGAGCGGAATGAACGCCGCAACGATGATCCACAGCGCCGGTTCACGTGCGATCGCCCAGTTGGATACCTTCGCTAAGCCTTGCGCGGCATCTGCCTGCGGTGCTTCATCGCGCACGAACAACCAGATGAGCGGCGCAATCAACAAGAACCCGCCGATGCCGACCACAAGATGCGTTGCCCGCCAGCCCAGCCCTTCGATCAGCAAGGCGATGAGCGGCGGCAATACCAACCCGCCCAGCGCCGTCCCTGCCGACGAAATGCCAAGCGCCAGCCCGCGCCGTTGCGAAAATGTGCGCGCAACATAAGTCTGGCACGCCACCGGGCCGGCCAGCGCTGCACCGATCGGCCCCAGGGTGCCGTAGATCAGCCACACCTGCCATAACGCGCCCACCACCGACATCAGCAGAAAGCCTGCCGCAAAGATGCACAGCCCGGTCAGCAACAAAGTGCGCGGGCGCAGGTGGTCGGCCGCATAGCCAGTCACCGGAGACATCGCCGCCATCGCAATTCCCGCGATGCTGGCTGCCGCCATGATCGGCGCCCGTTCCGTATCGAACTCCGCCATCAAAGGCGGCACCCACAGCGTAAAGCTGTAGACAATCAGGCCAATCGTATAGGCCTGCAGCAGCACGACCGCGGCCAGTTGGATCCAGGGAAGGCGCACGGAGACGGCCATCGTTCAGGCCAATCCGCAGCTTCTGGAAGGCGCGAGCATCATGCCTTGCGCCACTGCAGCAACGTGTAATCGTAGCCGCCCTTGCTGTGATGCTCGAACTGGCCGACGACTTCCTCGCCGATCTTCACATCCTGCGTTCCGGGTCCTAGCAGATTGCCGATCAGGCGAATGTTCCCTGCCTGCGGCAATTCCACGATCACGCAGATGTAGGGCGTGACTGGCTTGAGCGCGTCCATGCCGGGGGTGTGAACCCGCGTCCATGCATAGATCCGGCCCTTTGGCTCGGTCTCCACCCAATCCGGGTCCCAGGCCAGGCAATTATAGCACACATGCTCTGGCCCCCAGATCCACGTGTGGCAGTGGCCGCAACGCTGGACGATAAGCTTTTCGGCATTCAGGCCATCCCAGTGCGGCTTGTCCATGCCGTCATCCATCGGCAGCGGCACCGGCAGCACATCGGGAAGGTAGGTTTCGCTGGTGGTCACAGTACGTCTCCCGAACCGAGGATGAGCGCGCTGGTCATCGGCGTCAGCGGTCCGGCCGTGGCGAGGACGATATTGGCGTCCTGCACCTGATTGGAGGAACTGCCCCGGATCTGGCGAACACCTTCGACAACATGGCCCATGCCGAGGACATAAGCCTCGGCAAGATTGCCGCCGCTGGTATTGAGCGGCAGCTTGCCGCCTTGCGCGATCAGGTTTTCAAACGTCAGCACTTCGCCGGCATTTTCGTAAGTGCAGAAACCGAACTCCTCCAGCGCCATGACCACGCCCGGAACGAAGTTTTCATAGACCTGCACGACGTCGACATCCTGCGGGCCGATGCCAGCCTGCCGGTACAGTCGCGGAGCAAGGTCGCGAAATGCACCCGAACACAGGTCGGGCCAGTTGAACGCCCCGGAATCGGCGCGAAAGCTCATTGTCTCACCAGCCGCCAGCAGATGCACCGGCTTGGTCTTGAGGTTCTTCGCGCGCTCTGCAGAAACGAGGATCGCAGCAATCGCGCCATCGTTTTCAAGGCAGCAATCGTACAGTTTGTAGGGCTCGGCGATCCAGCGCGACTCTTCATATCTTTCGGCGCTCAGCGGGCGGCCGTTCATCAGCGCGTCTGGGTTCTGCTGCGCATGATGATATGACGCGCGCGACACCGCTGAAAAGGCCGAGCGGGGCACGCCGGCATCCTCGACCAGTCTGTTCGCCTGAAACGACAGTGTCGTCGCGGAAGACAGAACGCCGTAAGGTGCCTTGTCCGCCCCGCGAAAACCGTAACCAGAAACCGTCTCGACCGAACCGCCGCCATAGGCGCCGCCGAACTGGCCATACCGGGCGCCGACATCCATCTTCACCGAACGGACCACCGCGACCACATCGGCAAGCCCGGCAATGATCGCGGATGCCGCGTTGGCAAATGCAGCGGAAGTGCCACCGCCACCAGACGCCCACTGCAGGCTGGCATAGCGCAGTTCCTTAAGACCCAGCGCACAGGCAATCCGGCGCGGATCGGTAACTGGCCCGCAATAGCTTGCCAGACCGTCGATTTCCTTCGGGTTGATCCCGGCGTCTTCGCACGCGGCAAACAACGCCTTGAGCACAAGGCGGAAATCGGGGTCTGGAGACGTGCCACGCGGGTAGAATCCGGAATTGCCAATGCCGGATATCGCCACTGCCGTCAGTGGATTTCTGCTCATCATTCTCCCGATCACTTTTGCGCTGGGCTTCTCGCCGGCATTCTTATGGGGATCTTGTTGGAAACCGAATTTTCCGGAAGCGGCGTTTCAGCGCCGCCTCCGTCGCGATATGTTCGATCAGCGTCTCGTCGTGTCGATGTTAAAGATGCGCGCGGCATTCCCGCCCAGCAACTTGGCTGCCTGATCGGCATCGCCCTTGCCCAGCACGCGGCGGATGCTCTCGCGGCAATGCGGATAGCTGCCTTCGGGATGCGGATAGTCGCTGGCCCAGACCATGTTGTCTTCCAGCCCCAGCGACAGACAGAACTCCACGATCTCATGCTCTTCCATGAAAGTCGCGAAGCAGTTGCGCTTGAAGTATTCGCTGGGCAGATCGGGCAGGATCGGCCGCATCCACATGTGATGCGCGTGATAGGCGTGATCGAGTTGGTTCAGAACATAGGGTATCCAGCCCACGCCGCTTTCGATCGTGCCGACCTTCAGCGACTTGTGACGCTCGAACACGCCGGACGAAATCATCTGGACGATGGGTTCGACCGTGGTCTGCAGCGAATGGCAGGCATAATTGATCAGGGCGCCGCCGTTACCCTTGACCGCACGCGGATCTTGGCCCGTCGACACATGCATTGTTGCCGGCAGGCCGACCTCTTCCATCGCCGACCACAGGGGATCGAACATCTTGTCGTTGTAATCGAGCGACACGCGCGGCTCATCGATCCGGTTGAACTTTGGGCGGTTGGGAATCATCACACCCTTGAAGCCCTCGGACGCCGCCCAGTGCAGTTCCTTGATCGCCTGATCGACGTCCGCCACCGGCAGCAGCGCCATCGGCAGCGCACGATCCCAGTCATCCCGGAACCCTTCGCGTGCCCAGCGATTCCAAGTCCGAGCCATTGCGAACGAAAAGTCGATGTCGGTCGTCGCAAAAGCCAGCAATGCGCGGGTGCCGAACACCAGTTCTGCGTCGATTCCCTGCGATTCGCGATCGGCTATCCGCTGCAAAAGCCCCCGGCCGCGCCGCGAGCGGAATACGTCCTGATCTTCCATTCGATTGGAAAACGGCGTCGTCAGGTCCCAGGTATCAACCTCGAAATCCTCGAGCGGCGGCATCAGGTCGGGCCGGGTTTCGGCAATGCGTACCGGCTGCGGCGACCAGCCCTCGGATATCAGCCATTGCGTGCCGTCATCGTCGGTGCGGATATGCGGAACGCGGTCCTTGTACTGCGCATCGATCCCGTCGAACACCTCGATCGGTTCGTTGACGTGGTTGTCGCAGGAAACCACAAAGAACTTGTCCGGCGCATCGCTGGCCAGCCGCCCGTTCCATTCCGGCATATAGGTTTCGGCAATCCGCCAGGCGTTCTTCGGCCCCGGCTGCGTGATTTCGGTATCGGGCAAAGTGCTCATCCAGACGGACCTTCGATCTGGCCAGCCCCGCACTGAGCGGTCCGGCAATATATCATCTAACTAGTCAGTTAGTATCATTGCCTCGATAGGTTGGCAATGCGAAAATGCCATGTCCATCGGCGTCAATCCGCCTCGACAGCGGCATCATCCCGCGTCGACACCGACCATCGCGGCCTTGGCGCGCTCGACCTCGAAAATTGCCTGAAGCGGGCCCTGCGCCGGAACTGCCTCGCCGGTGCGATCCGAAATTTCCGCGAAGCGCTCCAGCAGCGCTTCCGGCACCCGCCCGCCATCGCCAAGCACAAGCCCCTCGGTCAGCGTGATATAGGCGCGCTCGAAACTGCCCGCACCCGCGCACACAATCGCGCCGTTCGGCGCGTCTGGCGCAGCCAGTGCAACGATCGCCGATGAAACCTTGCCAGGAGCCAGCGCAACCAGCAGATCCTCATCCAGCACTTCGCCAGTCATCCGGGTCGCCGCGCTCGGCGACAGGCAGTTTACGCGAATGTCGGACCGCACCCCTTCGATACGCAGGGTGTTCATCAAACCCACCACGGCCATCTTCGCGGCCCCATAGGCTGCTTGCCCGAAGTTGCCGTAAAGGCCCGACGACGACGTCGTGAAGATAATGCGGCCGTACTTCTGCTGGCTCATCACGTCCCACGTCGCTTTGGCGCAATTGACCGATCCCATGAAGTGAACGTCGAACACGGCGCAAAAGTCGTCCAGATCCTGCTTCGCAAACGTCTTGTCGCGCAGAATACCGGCGTTATTGACAAGAATGTCGACCCTGCCCCAGCGCGCCACCGCCTCAGCCACCATCGCCTGCGTCTCTTCCATGCTCGTCACCGAGGCACCGTTGGCCATCGCTTCGCCGCCAAGCGCTTCGATTTCCGCTACAACAGCTTGGGCGGCGGCCAACGCACGGCCCGTGCCATCGCGCGCACCACCAAGATCGTTGACGACCACCCTCGCACCCCGCGCCGCCAGCGCCAGCGCGTGCGACCGACCAAGTCCGCCCCCGGCCCCGGTAACGATGGCCACCCGGCCGGAAAGATCGATCGTCATTTCATTCTCCACCAAGATGAATGGCCAGCCAAAGGAGATCGCGCCGACAAACCCAGGCCATCGGGTTGCGGGGGGCTTTCGCTGGAAAGGCGGAAAGATGCGGGGACCTGCCGCCGACAGAAAAGCTGATGGCGAATGATAACGAGCCGGAACCTCATATGCAACTTACTATTTAGATGTATTTTCCACCGCGCCGATGCTCGCTTGGAATCCGCCACTCCTTGACGTTGATTACCTCGCTTTTATGGGACCAGCTTTCGCACTTTTGTGACAATGGTCAATGACGTTGACCACATCCAACCGGTTAGATACAATCACCTCTGCAAACATCGCTTGAGCAAAAAAGGCGAACTTGCCGCGGGAGAATCGATGACCGACGCAGAGATGCTTGCTCAGCTGCTGGCAAAGGATGCGATCCGCGAGGTTCTGTATCTCTATTGCCACGCCACCGATCGCGCAGATCATGGGCAGCTATTAGCGTGCTTTCATCCTGATGCCGAACTCGATTTCGGCTACTTCACCGGCGGCCCGCAGGATCTGATCGCCTTTTCGACCGCATTTCTCGCCAAGTTTTCCGGCACGCACCATTGCCTGAGCAACCCAGTCATGCGCGTGGACGGCGACACCGCCGAAACGCTCAGTTACATCACCGCCGTCCATTCGCAGTGGAAGCGCCGATCCGGCACTTTCGACATGATCGGCTGGGGCCGGTATGTCGATCGCTTCGAAAGGCGCGACGGCAACTGGAAGATCGCGCACCGCAAGGTGATGTTCGACTGGACGATGGAGTTTCCCAGCACGTTCCAGTGGCCCGAAGGATTGTTGCCGTTCGTCGGCCGGCGCGACGCCACCGACCCTTCCTACCGCATCTTTCCGCCGCTTTGACCGACCGTGATGCCACTGCCATCCCCGCAGGATCAATCCCTATGAACCCCAGACCCGCGTTGACCCTTGGCTTGATGCTGCCCACGCACGCCCCGCGCGAGCAACCGCTCGATCCCGTTCTGGTTGGAAATACGGCCCAATGGGCAGAAGCGAGCGGTTTCGACATGGTTTGGGCGGGCGACCACATCGTGCACCCTTGGCAATTCCTCGAATCGCTGACCTCACTCGCCTTTGCCGCCGGTCGCACCCGCACCATTGGCATCGGCACCTGCGTGTTGCTTTTGCCGATGCGACAGTTGTCCGTCATCGCGTCGCAGATCGCGACACTTGCCACGCTGTCGCAGGGCAGATTCGTGCTGGGCGCTGGCGTCGGCGGCGAATGGCCGCGGGAATGGCTGGCCGCCGGCGTGCCGATGAAGGAACGCGGCGCGCGCCTGGACGAAGCACTGGACCTACTGCCTCGTCTGCTGCGCGGAGAAGTGGTCGATGCAGCCGTTCGGTTCAACACGTTCGAAAGCGTGAGCATCAGCCCGGTGCCACCGCCGGTTCCCATCCTCCTCGCTGGGCGGGCGCCTGTTGCGCTGGAAAGAATCGGCGCGAAAGCAGACGGATGGATGGGCTTTTTCCTCACTCCCAACGGATTTCAACGCGATGCCGCGACTATCGATGAAGCGCGTTCCCGCCATGAACGGCTGGAAGCGCCCTTTCAGCGCGGAATGCTGCTGAACTTCCAGATCGGTGTGAGCGACGAAGCGGCCATGGAGCGCGCCCTCGCCATCAACCTCGGCTTTGCGCAGGAACTGACGCTGGCGGGCAATGCCGACCAGCTCAAGCGCTTTGCCCTGGCCGGTCGTCCGGAAACGATCATTGCCCGGCTTCGCGAATATGTGGATGCAGGCTGCACCAATTTTGCGCTGGCACCTATGGAAAAAGGCAATGCGGAATATCAGCAGCAAGCCCGCCTTTTTTCCGCCGAGATCCTGCCCGCGCTGCGCACCATCGGCACGACCGAATGACGCGCAGGTAAACAAGCCGGCACTGGCAGCCAATTCCTCATGAGCGAGCGAGCACGACATGCCATCCACCCTTTCCGGACCGCTTCCACCCGAAATCGATTATCCCATCCTCGATCCCACTGCAGACCTTATCGCGGGTGAGAACCACGCCTTCTGGTTCTTCGACGACAAGCATGGATACAGCCTTCTGAACTGCCATATCCAGGGCGGTGGCTCCGTCCCTGCAGGCGGAGTGGTAGCCGGTGCGTATCAGCAGTTCGGTGACTGGGCGACACGCCGGATTGTGTTCCCAATGGGCGGCCCGGATGGCGCGCTCTACGTCGATTTTGCAATCGAAGCCGCTGCCGCGAATTCCGATGGCTATGCAGTGGGCGGATGGGAGTTCCGCTGCGTGGAACCTTTCCGCCGCTGGACAGGGCGTTATCGGGGCATGCCCCGCCTTACCAGCCGTGCCGAAACCTTGCTCGGCATCATCGATATTGATGGTCCGCGCGTGGCGGTCGAGGTTGATGTCGACTTCGAGATGGTCCTTCCGCCTTGGGTCCAGGGCGATTTCGCCGAGTTTTCGCCCGAGCGGGAATGGGGCCTGCTGGCCGTCGGCACCCCGCGTTACGAGCAACTTTGCAAGACCTTCGGCACGGTGCGTATAGCCGGGCGCGAGGACTATCACTTTACCGGCACCGGACTGCGCACGCACCGTTATGGCAAGCGCGTGGCCACCACCGTCCACGGCAGTTCGTGGCTGTCGGCTGCATTTCCCGGCGGCCGTGCGTTCGGATCGATGCAGTTTCTCGATGGCGATGGGCAAGCGCGATACAAGGAAGCGTTCATCACCGATGCGAACGGGAGGATGGTGGCGGTCAAGGCAACCCAAACCCCGTGGCTCGAACGGCTCGATTGCATCGGCCGCCGCATCGAATTTGCCTACGAAGGGCCGGACGGACCTGGCCTGATCGAAGGCGAGGTTCTGCACGCCGCCTACAACTACGGCTTCGGCGTAGACCGGACGCCGGGCGCGCTCGATTTCTGCCACATGATGGTCCGCTATCGCTGGGATGGGGAAGAAACCGTCGGCATGATGGAACTGGGCATGATCGTAGAACGGATCGTAAGATGACCACGGCCGCCGAGCTGATGGCCGCGGCGACGGAGGCGACCGGCGGCCTTGTCGATTTCGGGCCGGACGACGGGTTTCAGACGTCGCTGCGCATCATTCTTGCCGATCTCGCCAAGGCCGACATTCCTGCCGACCACCGCCACGCCTTGCTGTCCGCGTGGCTGCAGCGGCTGGGAACACGGCTCAGGCTCATCGCCCTGCGAAGCGAACGACCGGCCATTGCCGCCCAGCAAATCGCACCGCCGCTGATGGTGACGGGGCTGCCGCGCACAGGCACCACCTTCCTGTTCGATGTTCTCGCGCAAGACCCTGGTGCCCGGGCACCGCTGACGTGGGAAACGATGAAATTGGGCGAGCCGGCACGCCCCGGCCATTGGCATGACGATCCCCGCATCGCGGAAATCGACGCGCACCTCGCTTCCCTCAACGATCCGGTGGCCGAGTCGGGTCTGCAC
>DAICYJ010000203.1 GCA_027311705.1 Novosphingobium sp.
CCGATGAAAACGTGCTGATGGCGTCGATGACCGGCAAGTTTACGTTCGGATCGGGCGACACGCGCGATACGCCGGAATTCAACCTCTTCTTCGACCAGCAGGCCAGCTATCCGTTCTATTCCGACGGCATCTGGTTCCTCACGCAGATGCGCCGCTGGGGCCAGATCGCCGAAGACAAGCCCGACCAGTGGTATCTCGATACGGTGAAGTCGGTCTATCGCGAAGACCTGTACGACGAAGCAGCCCAGTCACTGGTCGCCGATGGCAAGGCCAAGGCCGAAGACTTCCCCAAGACCGACGGTTTCCGTGTCTATTCGCGCAAGGCCATCGATGGCGTGCCGTTCGATGCCCACAAACCCGCCGCCTACGCTGCCGGCTTCTCCATCGGCTTGAAGCCGGGGCAGAAGGTTACGCCAGCGGGCGTCAAGTAAGTCAGGAACATCAGCCATGAACGCCATTCCACTTCGCAAGGACGAATTCCTTGAAACTGGTCCGCAGGGTACACAGGAGGGCCAGCCCCTCCTCCCTGCCGCCGCCGAGGAAAAGTCCATGCCATCAGCTTCCAGACTGCCGCTTGGATTGTTCAAGTCGATCAAGCTCCCCACCGGTCGCGCCGCGTTTGACGCGATCTGGCCGCCGTTGGCCGGCATCGGTGGGTTCCTGCTGCTCTGGGCCGTGCTGGCACCGCTGGTGAAAACATCGCTGGGGACGCTGCCCGGCCCCGGAGATGTGTGGAGTGCGTTTCTGGGCCTGATGGACGAAAATGCGGCAGCCCGGATTTCCGCCGCCGAAGCCGTCGCCGCCGGATCGACCTACACCGGCCCGCCGACATTCGTGGACCAGATCTTCACGTCGCTCGAAACCGTTGGCGCAGGGTTCATTCTGGCCTCGTTGGCGGCAGTGCCACTGGGCCTTGTGGCCGGCATGTCGAAGCGGGTGAATGCCGCGATCAATCCGCTGATCCAGGTGATGCGGCCGATCAGCCCGCTGGCATGGCTGCCGATCGTGACGATGGTGGTGTCCGCCTCGGTCACCAGCGATGATCCGACCCTGCCCAAAAGCTTCGTGATCTCGGCCGTGGTCGTGATGCTCTGCTCGCTGTGGCCAACGCTTATCAACACCGCCATCGGCACCGCCAGCATCGACAAGGATCTGATCGCGGTCGGTCGTGTGCTGCGCCTCGGCTGGTTCGCCCGGCTCACCCGGCTCGTGCTGCCTTCGTCGCTGCCTTACATCTTCACCGGCATGCGCCTCTCGCTCGGCACCGGCTGGATGGTGCTGATCGCGGCGGAAATGCTCGCTCAGAACCCCGGCCTCGGCAAGTTCGTGTGGGATGAATTCCAGAACGGGTCCGAAAAGTCGCTGGCGCGGATCATGGTCGCGGTCGTCGTGATCGGATTGATCGGCTTCGCGCTCGATCGGGTGATGATGGCGCTCCAGTCGTTCGTCAGCCGCAACCGCACTTTCTGAAGGAAGCGACCATGGGCACGATCCTCTCGCTCAAGAACGTCACGAAGCGCTACACGGGCAAGGGCGGCAGCGTCACCGAAGTCCTCGGCGGCATCGACCTCGATGTCGAAGAGGGCGAGTTCATTGCCATCCTGGGCTTTTCCGGTGCCGGCAAAACCACGCTGATTTCGGCCATCGCCGGGCTGGTCGAACCCGATGCGGGCGAGATCCTGCTGCATGGCAAGGCAGTGAACGGGCCGGGTCGGGACCGCGGACTGGTGTTCCAGTCCTACTCGCTGCTGCCCTGGCTCACGGTGGAGCAGAACGTCGCGTTGGCAGTGGATGCGGTCCACAAGGATCGCAGCAAGCAAGAGCGTGCGGCACTGGTCCGGCAAAAAGTGGAATTGGTCGGCCTGGGCCATGCGCTCGATCGCAAGCCGGCCCAGCTTTCGGGCGGGATGCGGCAGCGTGTCGCCGTGGCGCGGGCGCTGGCGATGGAGCCGGAAATCCTGCTGCTGGACGAACCGCTTTCGGCCCTCGACGCACTTACCCGCGCCAAGTTGCAGGACGAAATCGACCGCATCCGCGAAGAAGAGAAGCGCACGATCATCCTCGTGACCAACGATGTGGACGAGGCGCTGCTGCTGGCAGACCGGATCGCCGTGCTCACCCCCGCGCCCTCGGCACGGATCGGCCAGCTGTTCAGGGTCGACCTGCCCCGGCCGCGTGACCGCGAAGCGGTGAACGACAGCGTGGCATTTCAGGCGCTTCGGACCGAAATCGTCAACTATCTTGGCAGCCTTGCGGGCGACAAGGCGGCGATGGGCAGCGATTTCGGCACCTTGCCAAACATCACCCCGCTCGACCTAGCGCCACCGCCAAAGGCCTATCAGGACGCGGCAAAGGCCGGAGCAACCCGCCGCTACATGGAATTCTGGAAGCTCAACAAGATCTACCCGACGCCCAAGGGGCCGCTGACCGTCGTCGAAGATTTCAATCTGATGATGGACAAGGGCGAATTCGTTTCTCTGATCGGTCATTCGGGCTGCGGCAAATCCACCGTGCTGACGATGGCCGCCGGGCTGAACGCAATCAGCAAGGGAGCCATCATCCTCGACAACCGCGAAATCGACGTGGCGGGGCCAGACAAGGCGGTGGTGTTCCAGTCCCCCAGCCTGATGCCCTGGCTCACCGCGCGGCAGAACGTGGCCCTCGGCGTGGAACGCGTTTACCCCCACGCGACGCGGGCTGAACGCCGCGAGATCGTCGACTATTACCTCGATCGCGTCGGGCTTGCCGATGCGCGCGACAAGATGGCGGCGGAAATGTCGAACGGCATGCGCCAGCGTGTCGGCATCGCCCGCGCCTTCGCGCTCTCGCCGCGCCTGCTGTTGCTGGATGAACCGTTCGGCATGCTCGACAGCCTGACCCGCTGGGACTTGCAGGACGTGCTGGTCGAAGTGTGGAACCGCACCAAAGTCACCGCGATCATGGTCACCCACGATGTCGACGAAGCCATTCTGCTGGCCGATCGCGTGGTGATGATGACCAACGGACCGAATGCAACGATCGGTCAGGTTCTCAAGATCGACCTGCCGCGCCCGCGCGACCGCAAGGCGCTGCTGCGCCACCCAGACTTCTACGCCTACCGTCAGGAAGTCCTGCGCTTCCTGGCCAAATACGATCACGGACCGACCGAAAAGGCGGCCTGATCACCTGCATCCTTGGGAGGGGATGCCTGTTCCGCAATCAAGGGATCAGGAGGGAAACAATGAAACTTCGTACCATGGCGGCGGCGCTGCTCGCGTCGCCGATCGCTCTCGCTCACCCTGCGTTCGCTGCAGAAGCCAAGTTCGGCGATCCCGTCACGGTTGCAGATGGCCTGACCATCGATCCAATTCTGGACGCCCGCCTGCGCTGGGAAAACGTTGATACGCCCGCCAAGGGTGCCGACGCGGTGACCCTGCGGTTGCGCAGCGGGTTGGAGATCAAGCACGCGCCGTCGCATCTTTCGGTGCTGGCCGAGGCCGAGGCGACCGGCGCTCTGGTCAACGACTACAATGGCTTGCCGTTCATCCCTACCAAAACGAAGCCCCCCTATGCCATCATCGCCGATGCGCAGAACGTGGAACTGAACCGTTTGCAGATCCAGTACCGCACCAAGACGCTGGGGCTGACGGTGGGGCGGCAGCGCATCAACCTCGACGACCAGCGCTGGGTCGGTTCGGTCAGCTGGCGGCAGAACGAGCAGACCTTCGACGCGGTGCGCGGCGAAGCGACGCTCGGCCCCGTTTCGCTCGACGCGACGTATGCCAAGAGCCAGCGCACGATCTTCGGCCACGATGCCGGCCCGCGCACGGCTTATGACGGTGCGTTCGTGTTCCTGGGCGCGGCAGTGAAAGCCGGACCCGTTGCGGTCAAGGGCTTTGCCTACCTGGTCGATTACGACACCGCCGAACAGGTGCCTGCATTGGCCGCCAGCCTTGCCGATACACAGACTTATGGCGTCCGCGCCACGGCATCGCTGCCATTGACCAAGGCGGTGAAGCTGAACCTCATCGCCAGCTATGCCCGCCAGTCCAACTATAAGCAGAACCCGGTGAAGTACGACGTCGACTACATCGCCGGCGACGCCGGGCTGGCGGCCTATGGCTGGACACTGGGCGGCGGTTACGAACTGCTCGGCGCGGAAAATGGCCGTGCCTTGCAGGCCCCGTTGGGCACGCTGCACAAGTTCAACGGCTGGGCCGACCTGTTCCTCACCACCCCGGCCGCCGGGCTTCAGGATATCTACGTCGGCGCATCCAAGGCCTTCCCCAAGCTTTCCGGCCTGAATGCCGCCGTCACTTGGCACACGTTCCACAGTGACGTCGGCCATGTGCATTACGGAGACGAATGGAACGCCAGCATCGGCTTCAAGGTGCGCAAGGTGGCCTTGCTGGCCAAGTTTGCCGACTACAAAGCCAAGGGGTTCGGCGTGGATACGCGCAAGTTCTGGCTGCAGGCAGATTACGCGTTCTGATCAAACGATAAAGCCCTCTCCCCATCAGGGGGGAGGGTTGGTGCAGCGCTTGGACCCTCGATTTTGCTGCACCGCAAAAACCGCTTGCCCATTGCCCCCCGAATCGGTTAGCTTGCACTCCACAGGCCGAATGCGCCGCCCACTGTCGGGCGGAACAGCGCGAAGGCCGGTTCAGTTTCAACATTGCGTGGCAACGTCGCCGCCCAGACCTCCTTTCGGGATGTGTTCGGGCGGCTTTTTCGTGTGCGCGCGTATCGCAAGGGAATTGCTCTCGTGAACGCCCCCATCACTCTTTCCGAATCCGGTACCGGGCCGGTCGTCCGCGAGCGGCTTGTCGTGATTGGTAACGGCATGGCCGGCTGCCGCGCGGTGGAGGAAGTGCTCGCCCGCGATCCCGCCCGCTTCGACGTGACAATCTTCGGCGCGGAACCCCGCGTGAACTACAACCGCATCATGCTTTCCCCGGTGCTGGCGGGCGAGAAGGCGTTCGAGGACATCGTCATCAACGGCGACGACTGGTACACCGACAACGCCATCACGCTGGTTTCAGGCGATGCGGTGGTATCCATCGACCGCGCAACGCAGACCGTGATCGCCAGGTCCGGCCGAGTTGAACCTTACGATCGCCTGCTGATCGCCACCGGCTCCGACCCGTTCATCATCCCGGTTCCAGGCCACGATCTGCCAGGCGTCGTCACGTTCCGCGATCTCGACGATGTCGACAAGATGCTGGCCGCAGCGGAGAACGGCGGTTCCGCCGTGGTCATCGGCGGCGGCTTGCTGGGTCTGGAAGCCGCGCACGGGCTGTCGCTGCGCGGCATGCAGGTCACGGTCGTCCACCTGATGCCCACGCTGATGGAACGCCAGCTCGATGAAGCCGCCGGCTGGTTGCTGAAGGCCGAACTGGAACGGCGCGGCCAGACCATCGTGACCGGCGGCGACACCGCCGCGATCCTGGGCACGGACGGCCACGTTTCGGGCGTGCGCCTGAAGGACGGACGCGAATTTCCCGCCGACATCGTCGTCATGGCGGTGGGCATCCGTCCGGCCACCGGCCTCGCCAAGGCCTCCGGCATCGAGGTCGAGCGCGGCATCGTCGTCGACGATCACATGGTCACGTCCGATCCCGCGATCATGGCGGTTGGCGAATGCGTGCAGCATCGCGGGGCCTGCTATGGCCTGGTCGCGCCGCTGTGGGACATGTGCCGCGCGCTCGCCGATCACGCTACGGGGGAACCCACCGGCTACACCGGCTCGGTCACCTCCACCAAGCTGAAGGTTTCGGGCATCGACCTGTTTTCCGCCGGCGATTTCTCTGGCGGTGACGGGGCGGAAGACATCGTCATGCGCGATGCCGCACGCGGGCTGTACAAGCGCGTGGTCATCAAGGACGACAAGCTGGTCGGCGCGGTGCTCTATGGCGATACCGCCGATGGATCTTGGTACCTCGACCTGCTGAAAAAGGGCGAGGACATCTCGCCGATCCGCGAAGCCCTGATCTTCGGGCAAGCCTTTGCCGCAGGGGGAACCCCGCTGGACCCTAATGCTGCCGTTGCCGCCCTCTCGGACGATGCCGAAATCTGTGGTTGCAACGGCGTATCCAAGGGCAAGGTCGTCGAAACCATCCGCGCCGGGGCGTGCAGCCTCGATGCGGTGCGCAGCACCTGCAAGGCGAGCGCCAGCTGCGGTTCGTGCACCGGGCTGCTCGAAAGCCTGCTGGCCGTGACGCTGGGCGATGCAGTGCAGACTGCGGCCAAAACCATGTGCAAATGCACCAGTTTCACCCACGACGACGTGCGCCGCCTGATCGTGGAAAAGAACCTGCGCGCCATTCCGCAGGTGATGCAGGAACTGCACTGGTCGACGCCCGATGGCTGCGCATCCTGTCGCCCCGCCCTGAATTACTACCTGCTCTGCGCGCTGCCCGGCGAATATGTGGACGATCAGGCGAGCCGCTTCGTCAACGAACGCATGCACGCCAACATCCAGAAGGACGGCACCTATTCAGTCGTCCCGCGCATGTGGGGTGGCCTCACCAACCCCACTGAACTTCGCGCGATCGCCGATGTGGTGGAAAAGTTCAACGCGCCGATGGTCAAGGTCACCGGCGGTCAGCGGCTCGACATCTTCGGCATCAAGAAGGAAGACCTGCCCGCGGTGTGGGCCGATCTGAACGCCGCCGGCATGGTTTCAGGCCACGCCTATGGCAAAAGCCTGCGCACTGTGAAAACCTGCGTCGGTTCCGAATGGTGCCGGTTCGGCACGCAGGATTCGACCGGTCTTGGCGTGAAGCTGGAGCGGATGACCTGGGGATCGTGGATGCCCCACAAGTTCAAGATCGCGGTCAGCGGCTGCCCGCGCAACTGCGCCGAAGCGACGATCAAGGATTTCGGCATCATCTGCGTCGACAGCGGTTACGAACTCCACGTCGGCGGCAACGGCGGGATCAAGGTCCGCGTTACCGACCTGCTCTGCAAAGTAGCGACGGAAGACGAGGCGATGGAAGTCTGCGCCGCGTTCATCCAGCTTTACCGCGAACAGGCGCACTATCTGGAACGCACCGCGCCGTGGATCGAGCGCGTCGGGCTGGATCATGTGAAGGCCGGGCTGTTCGACGATGTCGACAGCGTCACCCGCCTCGCCGCCCGCTTCCGCTTCTCGCAGCAGTTCATGCAGGACGACCCGTGGGCCGAACGCGCCGCGGGCAAGCATGCCGAACTGCACCAGCACCTCGCCGAAGTGCGGCCCCTTTCGATCCCGGAGTACGCAGCATGATCGGCGATTGGCTCGACATCGGCCCCGTAGACCAGATCGCCCCCGGCAACGCCCGCACCCTGCCGGTGCGCGGCGGTGAGGAGATCGCGATCTTTCACACGCTCGACGGCGGCTTCCACGCACTGGTCAACAAATGCCCGCACAAGGCCGGCCCGCTTTCGCAAGGCATCGTGCATGGCGGCGTGGTCACGTGCCCGCTGCACAACTGGAACATCTCGCTGAAATCCGGCGAGGCGCTGGGCGAGGACAAGGGCTGCGTCCCGGTGATCCCGTTGCGGGTGGATGCCGGGCGCATCTACCTGCTGCGTTCGGCGGTGGTCGGGAAAGCCGCGGCGTGAGCGCAGCACCCGCCTCGATCCGCACCACTTGCGCCTATTGCGGCGTCGGCTGCGGCATCGCGGCGACCGTCACCGGCGAACGCTCCGTCACCATCAAGGGCGATTCATCGCACCCGGCCAACTTCGGCAAGCTGTGCTCCAAGGGCACGCACCTTGGCGAAACCGTCGCCCTCGAAGGCCGGCTGCTCCACCCGATGATCGGCATTGAACGCGCCGGCTGGAGCGAGGCGCTCGACCTCGTTGCCGGCAAGATGCGCGATTGCATCGAAACGCACGGGCCGGACAGCGTGGCCTTCTACGTCTCCGGCCAATTGCTGACCGAGGACTATTACGTCGCGAACAAGCTGCTCAAGGGCTTCGTCGGCACGTCCAACATCGATACCAACAGCCGCCTGTGCATGGCCAGCGCCGTCGCCGCGCACAACCGCGCTTTCGGCGAAGACGTGGTGCCCTGCACCTACGACGATCTCGACGAGGCCGACCTCATCCTGCTGGTCGGATCGAACACCGCATGGTGCCACCCTGTGATCTGGCAGCGCATAGAGGCCGCGCGGCGCAATCGCGGCACCAAGATCGTGGTCATCGATCCGCGCCGCACCGAAACCGCCGAACAGGCAGACCTGCATGTGGCCGTCGCGCCCGATGGCGATGTCGCGCTGTTCAATGCGTTGTTGTGCGAAATGCGCACGTGGGGGCTGGTGAAAAGCGCCCCTGCGCCGGAGGGATTCTGGGACAGCATCGCCTGCGAGCACGGCATCGACCCCGGCACGTTTGCCAAACTGCTCGACCTTGTAATGACGCACGATCGCATGGTCACGGTGTTCAGCATGGGGGCGAACCAGTCCGCGTCAGGCACCGACAAGGGCAACGCCATCGCGAACCTGCACATTGCCACTGGTCGCATCAATCTGCCCGGTGCCGGGCCGTTCAGCATGACCGGGCAGCCCAACGCTATGGGCGGGCGCGAAGTGGGCGGTCTGGCCAACATGCTCGCCTGCCATCTGGGCTTTTCCGTCGCCGAGCGCGCCGACGTGGCCGAATTCTGGCGCACCGACCGGCTGAGCGCGGGTCCGGGGCTGAAAGCGGTCGATCTGTTCCGCGCGGTCCACGATGGTCGCATCAAGTTCCTGTGGGTCATGGCCACCAACCCTGCCGTTTCGATGCCCGACGCGGGCTTCGTGCGCGAGGCGCTGGCCCGGTGCGAAACCCTCGTGGTGAGCGAAGTGATCGCCGATACCGACACGGCGCGATTCGCCCACGTGCGCCTGCCCGCGCTCGGCTGGGGCGAAAAGGATGGCACCGTTACCAATTCCGAACGGCGCATCAGCCGCCAGCGCGCGTTGTTCGCCGCGCCGGGCGAGGCGCGCGCCGACTGGGCGATCATGTCTGACGTCGCGGCACGATTGGGCCACGGCGCAGCGTTCGAATTCGGATCGGCCGCAGCGGTCTTCCGAGAATATGCCGCGATGACGGCGCTGGCCGTCAAGCATGACAAGGTGCTCGACCTTACACCCTTGGCGCAGGTGAGCGATGCGGAATACGAAGCGATGGAACCTTGGCAATGGGGCGGCCGGCACCCCATGGCAGGGCGCGCGATGACCTTGGTGCCGATCGATGCGCCCG
>DAICYJ010000212.1 GCA_027311705.1 Novosphingobium sp.
GGGCTGGCGCACCTGTTCGGAACTGGCGGTGCGCACCGCGCGCTCGGTCTGGTGAAAGGCGAGGCAGGCAGGCTCGAATTCTAGCCCGCAAAATGCCAGCAGCGCGCGCACTTCGGCCTCTGTATCGTCGACCATGCGTTCGTAGATCACGCGATGAACCTGCCCCGGCATGCTGCGGTCGAGATGCGCCATCAGCCGCACATAATCGTGGTAGTACCGCCCCATGTCGTCGAGGCTGTAGGTGAAGCCCTGACCGCGCGCGAAGTGCTGCTTGAAATTGGAAAAACAGCACGCCAGTGGGTGCCGCCGTGCGTCGATGACCTTCGCGTTCGGCAGGATCAGGCGGATAAATCCAGCGTGAATCCAGTTGTTCGGCATCTTGTCTATGAACAGCGGTCGCTCGGTGTGTCGCTGCACGCGAGTGCGCGCGATGAATTCCTCGCCCAGTTCGCGCAGGCGGGCTGACGGGAGTTCGGCAAGGTCCGGATAGCCTTCCACCGTACGCGCCAGCGCGGCGATATCGGCCAGTTCGCTGGTGCCTTCCACCCGGCTATGGCTGGCGAGGATCTGTTCGACCAGCGTCGATCCGGCGCGCGGCATGCCCAGCACGAAAATCGGATCGCGCGCAGGGCACCCCGTCCCCGCCAACCGCACGAACAGGTCGGGCGTGGTCGCCACGATGGTCGCATCCACCTGCGCGGTCGTCTCGTCGGCCTTGTAGGGCATGCGGCGCCCGCGCAATTCGTTGCCAGCCGCATAATGTGCGAAGGCCGCTTCCGCCTCGCCGCGATCCTCGAACGCCTTGCCCAGCGCGAAATCGAGGTGCCAGCGATCCTCCGCCGAAAGATCGGGCGTGGCCAGCGCCGCCTGCATTGCTGCCATGTCCTCGTCTGAAAACTTTACGGTCTTCAGGTTGGCAAGGCTCCACCACACTTCACCCAGCGTCGGCGTCAGGTCCAGCGCACGGCGATAGGCGGCGATGCCGTCTGCCTGCCGGCCCACGGTCTTGAGCATGTGGCCATAGCTCATCCACACCTTGGGTTGGTTCGGCATCTCGATCAGCACTTGCGCATACAGCGCGATGGCCTCGTCGAATTCGCCGATGCGGCCGAAAGCGGCGGCGTGGAGATTGGCCACACCAAGGTTATCCGGGTCCTCAGCCGAAACTCTCGCCAGTTCCTCCAGTGCCTCCGGCGCACGGTTGGTGCGGTAGAGTACAAGCGCGAGGTTGGCGCGCGCAGCGGTGAATTGTGGCGCGAGTTCGATGGCGCGGCGCAGCAGGTTTTCGGCATCGGCATAGCGCCCGATCCGCCCGGCGAGTTCGGCAAACAGGCGGATCGCCCGCACATCGAACGGATCGTCCTTAAGCAACGCGCGCAGCAAAGGCTCGGCCGTCGGCAAGTCGTTTTCATTCATCGCCACGGCGGCGCGGACAAGGCGGGGATCATATTGCATCGACCGCAACAAACACGGTGACGGCGCGCGATCAAGCGCTAGTCTGGCTTTTCCTGCGGGAGAGTTGAATGACGCAAAACGCGCGCGCGCCGAAAAGCAGAGGACTCGGTTTCTGGATGGTGCTGGCGCTGTGCGTCGGCAACATGATCGGTTCGGGCATTTACCTGCTGCCCGCCACGCTCGCGCCGCTGGGGGCGAACCAGTTGCTGGGCTGGCTGGTGACCATCGTTGGTGCGCTGTGCCTTGCCACGGTGTTCGCGCGGCTGGGCGCAAAACTGCCGCTCACCGGAGGGCCTTATGCCTATGCGCAGGAAGCGTTCGGGCCGTTCGCGGGTTTCGCCACGGCGTGGTCCTACTGGACAATGCTGTGGGCAGGCAACGGCGCGGTGGCGGTCGCGGTGGTCAGCAACATCAGCCTGATCGTGCCATGGATCGGCAAGGTCGAAGGCCTGCCTGCGGTGCTGTCGGTCGCCTGCGTCTGGCTGCTGACGTGGGTGAACATTCGCGGCGTGCGCACGGCGGGCGAGGTTTCGGTGGTGACCAGCGCGCTCAAGCTGATGCCGCTGGTGCTGCTGATCGGGCTGGCGCTGTGGCTGATGCTGACCGGGGCACCGCATGTAGCGCAGCCGTCCGTGCCTATTGCGGGAGGTGCCATCGCGGCGGCGGCCGGGCTGACGTTCTGGGGTTTCCTCGGCCTCGAATCCGCGACCGTGCCGGCGGGCAAGGTGGAAAACGCCCGCACCGTGGTGCCGCGCGCCACGCTGATCGGCGTGGTGTTGACGGGCGTGGTCTACCTCGGCATCAGCTTGGCCTTCTATGCCTACATGCCCACCGGGCAGGCGGCGACATCTCCCGCCCCGGTCGCCGATTTCCTGGGCCAGCATTTCGGCGGACAGATGGCGGGCGTGGTCGCGGTGTTCGCCGCGATCAGCGCCTTCGGCACGCTCAACGGCTTTATCCTGCTGCAAGGCGAAATGCCGTGGGCGATGGCGCGCGGCGGGGTGTTTCCGGCATGGTTCGGCAAGGAAACCGCCCGCGGAACGCCGGCCCGCGCGCATGTGGTCTCCAGCCTGCTGCTCAGCGTGATCGTGCTGCTGAACTTCGCGCGCGGCATGGGCGACCTGTTCCAGTTCATCGCCTCGGTCAGCCTCGCGGCGGGGATGCTCGCCTATTTCATGAGCATGCTGGCGGCGATCCGCCTGCTACCCGGCGAACGCGCGCTGGCGCTGGTGGCGCTAGTGGGTGCGGCGTTCATCGTCTGGGCGGCGTGGGGACTGGGCGCAAACGCGCTCGGCTATGGCGCGGCGTTCGTGGTGGCGGGCGTGCCGGTGTATTGGGCGGTTAGGCGGGCATCTACAAAATGATGATTTAATCGACCAACCGCGTATTGTAAGTTAAATTAATGATTTGGGGAAAGACGTGAAGGTGACGGCTACTATCCATTGGAAGGACTCTGACGGTGCTGTCGCAGAGCTCGATTTCGCTTATGCATTGAATGTCGGAAGCACATTCACAATGAAGAAAGATGGGGAAACTCTAATATGCACCGTTGAAGTAATTATGCACTATCCGACTTTTTCTGATTCCAAAATCAATCCGACCGTCGGATATTTTGTCAGCAAAGATTGCTTATCAGATAAAGGACGGCAGTGGAAGCAGACGAAAAAAGCGCTGGGCGCTGGCATTGAGACGTTTCTCAAACCGAACTAACCGCGCGCCGTTAACTCTATCAAAGTGCCAAGCATCTTTTAATTGCTTTCGCGCAGGGCGAAACTCACCGCCGCCGATGCAGCGCCTTCCACACGACCGACCGATCACTGATGATCTCATGCGCGGCATTGTGCCCCGGCGCGCCGGTCACGCCGCCGCCGGGGTGGGTGCCCGATCCACACATATACAGGCCCTTGATGGGCGAGCGATAATCGCCGTGGCCCAGCACCGGGCGCGCGGCCCATAGCTGGTCGATGCCCATCGTGCCGTGGAAGATGTCGCCGCCGATCAGGCCGAACTTGCGTTCGAGATCGAGCGGCGAATGGATCTGCCGCGCGATCACCGCGCCCTTGAAGTTGGGCGCGTGGTCGGTGATCGTGTCGATAATCAGATCGGCCACCGTTTCGCGGTGCTGGTCCCAATCGATCTTCGGATCGAACTGCTGGCAGAACAGACTGGCGACATGCTGGCCCGGAGGCGCAAGGCTGTCGTCCACCGTCGAGGGAATTTTGATCTCCACGATCGGCTTTTTCGACCAGCCGAATTGCTGCGCATCGATGAAGGCCTGATCCATATAGTCCATGCCCGGCGCGATGATGATGCCGGCGGTGTGGTGCTCTGCCTTTTCTTTGCCCGGCAGCACGGTGAAATCGGGCAGTTCGGACAGCGCGACGTTCATGCGGAAGGTGCCGGAGCCGGTCTTGTAGTTCTTCATCCGGCGGTTGAAATCCTCGCTCAGATCGCTCGCATCGACCATCTGCCGGTAAAGCATCGCCGGCCCCACGTTCGCGGCAACGATCGGCGCATAAAGCTCCTCGCCGCTCACCAGCTTTACGCCCTGCGCCTTCCCGTTGTTCACCAGCACCTTGTCGACCGGAGCCTCAAGGCTGATCTCCACGCCATATTCCTCGCAAGCCGCCGCCATCGCCTGCGTGATCGCGCCCATGCCGCCCACCGAATGGCCCCAGGCGCCAAGCTTGCCGTTCACTTCACCGAACACGTGGTGCAGCAGCACATAGGCGCTGCCCGGCGTGGAAACGCCCGCGAAATTGCCGACCACCGCGTCGAATCCGAACGCGGTCTTGATGTGGTCGTCCTCGAACCAGCCATCGAGGAAATCGCGCGCAGACTTGGTGAAGATATCCAGCAGGTCGCGCTGCGTGCCGATGTCCATCTTCGCCAGCGGCCAGCCCTGCATCGCCGCCGCCTTCAGCGCGGAAAGCCCGCCGCCGACATTGGGTGGGGTCTGCAAGGCGATATCGCGCAGCACTTGCGCCACCTTCTCCAGCGCGGTGTCGTACTTGGGATAGGCCTCGGCATCTTTCTTCGAAAACCGCGCGAATTCCGCCTCGGTGCGGCCGGGGCCGCCGCCCAGCTTCAGATAGGTATCCTGAAACGGGAAGAAATTGCTGATCGTGCGCTCGATGATGCGATAGCCGCGCTCGTGCAGCTTCATGTCGGCAATCACCTTGGGCCGCAGCAGGCTGACGGTGTAGCTGGCGGTGGAATTGCGGAAACCGGGGTGGAATTCCTCGGTCACCGCAGCGCCGCCGACGATGTGACGCCGTTCCAGCACGCGCACTTTCATGCCCGCCTTGGCGAGATAGAACGCGCAGGTCAGCCCATTGTGGCCGCCGCCGATGATGATGGCGTCATAGCGGTTGGTCATTTTGTACTCCCCAATCTTTGTAAGTGGGAATGCCCACCCCTAACCCCTCCCGCCAGCGGGAGGGGGACTACGTAGCGCCAACTTCCCCCCTCCCGCTTGCGGGAGGGGTCGGGGGTGGGCCCTTCACTTCCCTTACTTCTTCGACCACCCCGCCGCTGGTGCACGATGCAGCCGCGCCTCCGGCACCAGAGCCCTGATCTTCTTGGCAAAACTGCGCAGGCAAACCTCGCTCGTGCCTATCGGTCCGGCACCGTAGCTGGCGCTCGCCATGCCCTGCTGCACCCGCTCGATCAGCCAGGTGTCTTCCTTGTTGACCACGCGGTTGATCCGCCAATTGGCATATCGCGCCAACTTCATCTCGCGGCGGCTATCTGGCAAAGCATAAGCCATCTCGCGCAGCACGCTGCTCGTCGGCCCGGTAGGGATCCACTGCATGAAGTCGATCTGGTCGGCATAAATGTCGAACGCCATGTTCGGCCACAGCTTGTAGTACAGCCACCGCCGCTGCGCCGTGGGCGAAAGGTGCGGCACCGGCGGCAGGTTCGTCTGATAGAAACGCTCCCAGAAATGCGGCGATGGCTTGTCCACCAGATCGCCCTTCATCCGGTCGGCCCAGCCGTGGTTCGAAATCTCGTAGGATTTGTTGAAAATCCGCGTCAGCCCGTCGTGCGCCACCGGGATGTGCAGGTTGTCCGAATAATTGTCGCCCACGTTCTTCCAGTTCACTGCACGGTCACGCAGGCGGACGTCCGAAATGCAGCGCATATCTGCGAAGCGATAGGGCGCGACTTCTTCTTCGAACGGCGCCATCATTTCGGCAACCGTGGGGAAGCCACCGTCGACCAGCCGCACGAACACGAAGCCGTGCCACACTTCCAGCGACACCGGGGCAAGGCCGTTTTCTTGCAGCTTCAGCGTGGGATAGTCCGATTTCATCGGCACCCCGGTCAGCCGCCCATCGGGTTCATAGGCCCAGGCGTGATAGGGGCAGACGAGCTTTTTCGCGCAGCCCGCCGGCCCTTCCACCAGCCGCATCGCGCGGTGGCGGCACACGTTGCTGAACGCGCGCACCTCGCCATCCTCGCCGCGCATCACGATCACGCTTTCGCCCAGATAATCGAGCGTGCGGTAGTCGCCCGCCTGCGCGATGTCGCTCACATGGCATACGATCTGCCACGACGGACGCATCACGCGCTCCATTTCGACAGCGTGAAATTCCTGATCGGTATAGAGCCAGCCCGGCAGGCTCCAGTCCGCATCGGGGTCGGTTTCGTCCCTGATCTGCTCGAACGAGCTGGAAAGATCGGCCATGAATGCGAATCCTGCTGGGTCGGAAATTGCCTGTTGGACGATCGTACAACAACGGCTACGGAGTGCAAGATGAAACCTGCGCCCTCCTTTCGCAGATCGGAGCCCGATGCCCGGCGGCAGAGCCTGATCGAAGCCTGCGCGCGTGTGCTGGCGAAGGCAGGGGCCACAGGGGCAAGCGTGCGCGCCATCGCCACGGAGGCGGGGGTATCGCCCGGCCTCGTCGGTCATTACTTCGATGGCGTTGATGCGCTGGTCGCCGCGACTTACCACCATGTCGACGGCAAAGTGGCTGCCGCACTCGATGCGGCGGTGCTCGCCGCCGGCCCTGCCCCGCGCGCCCGGCTCGAAGCGTTCGTCACGGCCAGCTTCGCCCCGCCCATAGCCGACCCGCAATTGCTGGCGACGTGGATCGCGTTCTGGAGCCTCGTCACGGCGCGGCCCGATATCGCCCGGCAGCATGACGAGCAATACGCCGGCTACCGCGCCCGACTGGAAGCCTTACTTCGCAATTGCGGATTGGCGGACAGCGCACTGCGCATCGCGGCGATTTCGGTGACCGCGCTGGTCGACGGGTTGTGGCTGGAATTGTGCCTTTCACCCGCGTGCTTCAGCGCGAAGGAGGCGGGCACGATTGCCCGCCGCCACCTCGATGCCCTTACTTCGCCAGCTGGGTGAACAGGCTGACAAAATAGGTGATCGACGGCGCGATATTGCTGATCCGGACGCGTTCGTTGAGCCCGTGGGAATAGTCTTCGCTATCCTTGGTGAAGATGGGGCTCGCGCCATAGCTGGGCACGCCGATGTTGCGGAAATACATCGAATCCGATGCGCCGGAAGCCTGTGACGGGACGATCGGCAGCCCCTTGCCCCAAGCAGCCTGAATGGCGCTGGTGGTCGCGGCGACGAAATCGGGCCGCATGGGCGATGCCGGTGATTCCAGCGACCCTTCGGTGATGTCGGCAAACTTCACCTCCGGCATGGCGACCACCTTTTCCAGCTGGGCCATGATCTCGGCCTTGGAGTGGCCGGGGAAGATGCGGCAATTGACCGATACGGTGGCGCGCTGCGGCAGGGCATTAAGCGCGTGGCCGCCGCTGAGCATCGTGGGGACGCAAGTGGTGCCGACCTTGCCGACCTTGGCAGGATCGGCGCGCAGCACGGCGAGTGCCTGTTCATCGTCCTTGTGGGCGGCGAACGCGCGCATCGCGGCGGCAACCTCGGGCTTCGCCTCGAAGGCAGCGGCCTTGACGAACCACTCCTTTGTGATGGCGTTCTGTTCGGACGGGAAGTGGTACGCACCGATCTTTTCGATCGCCTGTGCAAGCTGGACGATGGCATTGTCCGGGCGCGGCGCGGAGCTGTGTCCGCCGGCATTGGTCACTTCGAGCCGGTAATCGGCATATGTCTTTTCGGCGCCATCCCACGACCAGTATAGCGGCTTGCCAGTCCCCTCGTCGAAGGTGCCGCCGCCGCCGTCGATGTTGATGACAAGTTCGGCATTCTTGAGCTTCTCAGCGATGATCCCGCTGGTCTTCATCGTCGTCTCCTCGTCGCCCGAAAATTCGAGGACGATGGTGCGGCTGGGCTTGAAGCCTGTGCGGCGCAGTTCGACGAGCGAAGCGAGGGCAAGTGCGCCGCTAACTTTCATGTCGGTCGCGCCCCGGCCATACAGGACGCCGTCCTCGATTACCGGGCCGAACGGATTGCGCTTCCAGTCGGCGGGGTTAGCCTCCACGACGTCCATGTGGCCGGAGATCACCAGCGGCTTCAAGGTAGCGTCCGTGCCCTTCCAGGTAGCGATCAGGTAGGCGGTGTCGTCGACCGGGGTCACCTCGACATCGCTCGCTGCCCATCCTGCAGCGGTGAGGGCCTGCTTGTAGAGGTTGGCGACGTCGATGGTGCGGTTGCCCTCCCCCCGCACTGATCGCATGGCCATGGACTTCATCGACAGGTCGAGTGCCTGCGCTTCGGCAGCAGGATGGCCGGCGGTTTTGGCGGCGGACGGGGTGGATGCAAGCGCTACAGCGGCAAGAACGCCAGCGAGGGCGAAACGGTTGGCGGTCATGTGATCAGCGACTCCTTTGGCGCGCACGCTGGCCGCACGCGGTTACGGACGCAACGACTTTTCGTTGCCGGTGCACTGCGAACGGCATTGCCTCCGAAATCTTGCCGGAAAGAGTGCTGCCTAACCATAAGTGCAGGTAACGCATGCAGATGCTCCACGTGCAGATCACGCATACGAATGCTAGCATTGTTTTAAATGCGTTATTTGGAACTTTCCGCACAACGAATGGCGATGGCGGTCCTCAAGCCTCACTGCGCGTTGCGTATTATGCAACTGTAACTTCGTGTTTCGCACTTGCCGCATCCGGAGTCGGAGGCCAGAGAGAGCAGGCCTTTCAGGCATCCTCTCCCAAACTTTCCAGGGCCGCCCGGCAACGAGCGGCCCTATTTTTTTGCCCAACCGGGACGCCTTCAGGGAAGGCGCTCGCCCCGCGAAGCGGTGTAGACCGCGTACCATTCCGCCCGCGTCCATCGCACGCCGGCGGCCTGCGTTGCCTCGACAATGCGATCCTCGCGCTGCGACCCGACGATGGGCACGATCCCCGCCGGATGCGCCAGCAGCCAAGCATAGGCTGCCACAGCGCGCGAAACGCCCTGCGCCTGCGCCACCACATCCAGCGCGGTGGCCACGGCCATCTCACGCGGGGTCTGCGGATTTGCGAGTCGCCCGCCGCCGAGCGGTGACCACGCCAGTGGAACCAAGCCCATCGCCATGGCCTGGTCCATTTCCCCATTGGCCATACCATCGATTTGAAGCGCGCTGATTTCGGGTTGCGTCGCAACAAGCGGGTGCTTCAGGAAGTGCTGCAATGCCGCGATCTGGTGCGTGGTGAAGTTCGAAACGCCCAGCGCACGAACCTTGCCCGCCGCCACCGCATCGTCCAGCGCACGGGCCAGTTCGGATGGATGGGTAAGGATATCGGGCCTGTGCACCTGCCACAGATCGATGCTGTCGGTGCGCAAGCGGCGAAGTGATGCATCGATCGCTTCGGTGATATAGGCCGCCGACTGGTCATAAGGCAGCGGCGGGCGGATGCCGCCCTTGGTCGCGAGCACCATGCGCCTGCGCAGCGCAGGCTCTGAGGCGAGCACGACACCAAGCAGTTCCTCGGCCGCGCCGAACCCGTTTTTGCCGTCAAATCCGTAGATATCCGCCGTGTCCATCAGTGTGATGCCGGCATCGAGCGCGGCGTGGATCAGGCGCGCAGTGGCGGCTGCGTCGCATCCCTCGTCCACCAGCCGCCACATGCCCCAGCCAAGTGGAGAGATGGCAAGCCCCGTCTGGCCCAGCGGACGTATGGCGGACGGAAGGGGGAGCAGGCTCAACTTGAAATACCTTTGCAGCAAGTCTAGCGGGATGCCCCACGCGCGCCGAAACGTCCACGCGGCAAGCTGGCGAGCCCAGCACGAATACGAATGTGCAGGTGCGCAGGCGGCCTTCACTGCACGTGCGAGACGCCCAGGATGACGATGCAGTCGCCCGAAAATTACCGCCCGATTTCAATAGCAAACGCTTGCTAGCAATCGTTGAAGGGCATAGCTTGTGATGGCAATCAGCGTGATGTTTCGCCCGCGATATGCTTTGGCCTTCGCCCCCTCGGTTGCTGGCTGGCGCAAGCGGGCACGGCAGCGCCGGGGCTTTGCCACGTCGTACCCTGGCTGGCTCCGGCGCTGTTTGCCGGTATTGCCCAGTTTGCTATTGCTCCGTCGACCGTATGGCTATGGCCGCCGCCGCCGCCCGCGTTTCCACGCCAAGCTTTTCGTAAATGCGCTCGAGGTGCTTTTGCACGGTGCGTGGGCTGATCGTGAGCACTTCGCTGATGTCGGCATTCGATTTGCCATAGCTGATCCACAACAGCACTTCGGCCTCGCGTTCGGTCAGGCCCAATCGTTTCCGAAGGCGATCGGCATGGCCACGGGGATCGATTTCGTTCAGCCGGATCAGCACTTCGTTTTCGCGGTACTGCGCCACCAGTACAAGTTCGAGCGCCCCGTCCTGCTGTTCCAGCCGCACGCTGGCCCCGCGCGTGTCCCGCCGAGCGAGCAGCCGTTCGATGCCGCCGCGCAAAACGGCGGGTAGTTGCGCTGCATCGCGGTTCCAGCCCGGTGAAAACTGCGCCAGCGCGCCTTCGGCCAGCGGGGTGCACCACAGCAGCACGCCGCGCGTGTCGGTGGCGATCATCATTCGCCCGGTGGCATCGAGTCCGGCCGTGCTGGCCTGCACCGCCCGCGCATTGCCGAGGTGAAGGCGCACCCGCGCCAGCAGTTCGTGGACGTTTACTGGTTTGCGCACATAATCCACGCCGCCGACCTCGAATCCTTCGATCACGTGTTCGCTTTGGGTCAGCCCGGTCATGAAGATGACCGGCACGTGCGCCGTTTCCGGGCGCGCCTTGATCCGGGCTGTCGCCTCAAAACCGTCCATCCCCGCCATGACAGCGTCCATCAGGATCAGATCGGGAATCACATGGCCCAGCAGATCCAGCGCATCGGCACCCGATGTGGCGACCAGCACGGTTATGCCGGCCTCCTCCAGCGTTTCGGTGAGCAGGCGCAGCGAGGCGGGTTCATCGTCGACGACGAGGACTGTATTGCGCGCGGTTAGCGGAATGGCCATCAAAGTGCGTCCACGGTGCGCGCCATGCCGGCAAGATCGAAGCGATCGAGGCAATCGAACAGCTTGGCAGCCAAAGCGCTCGCTTCACCTCCCAGCGAATCGAGCGCGCGCACTTCGGCTTCAATACCCCGCACGTGGCCGATCTTGAGCAGCTCGCCCAGTTTTTCGATGTGGGGTCGGGCTTCATCGGGAAGCGGTGCGCTGATCTGCTCAACAGGCGCCGCAGCATTCGCCTGCTCGCGCCGCCACACAAGGCCGAGCTGGTCGCCCAGCGCGTCGATCAGTTCGCCCACTTCGACGGGCTTCAGCAGGAACAGATCATGCGGCGGCTGATCGCCCGCGCCGTGGCCGTGGCGCTCGTGGGCGTTGGCGGAGAGCATCACGAGCTTGACCGCGTTGCCATACGTGGCGCGCAGCTTTGCCGCGGTATCCCAGCCCGATGGCCCGGCCATCGCGATATCGAGCAGGGCGAGATCGAACGGCCGGGCAGCGCACAGCGCCAGCGCAGTTTCGCCATCGGGCGCGGCGGCGACTTCGAACCCACATTCTTCCAGCAATTGCCGCACGAATGCGAGCTGGCGCGCATCGTCGTCCATCACCATGATCGACCGGCGCGGCCCTTCATAGCCGATCACGCGACCGGCCAATGTACCCGCCTCGCGATGGCCGGTCACTTCGCTCAGCATCAGGCGAACGCGAAAGCACGACCCGGCTTCGCTACTTTCCAGCGTGATCTCGCCACCCAGCATCTGCACCAGCGCGCGGGTGATCGGCAGCCCCAGCCCCACGCCGGCTATGCTGCCGCCATCGTGTTCTCCGCGCTCGAACGGAGCGAATATCGTCTCGCGCAAATCGGCGGGGATGCCCGGCCCCGTATCGCGCACCTCGAACGTGCCGACCTCGCCGGACCATGCCACCGACAGCGTGACCGAGCCGGCAGGGGTGAACTTGATTGCGTTCGACAGCAGGTTGATCAGCACCTGCCGCAGCCGCTTCTGGTCTGTCCGGACGAATTCAGGCAAAGCACCCCGGGTCTCGCGGCGGAATTCCAGCCCCCGCGCGGCTGCAGCAGGGGCGAACATCCGGGCGATCTGGTCGATGAACGCGGGCAACCGCACCACATCGCTGGAAATGCGCATGCGGCCATGCTCGACCATCGAGATATCGAGCAGGCCTTCGACCAGGTCGGTCAGGTGCTCCGCGCTGCGGCGGATGACCCGCGCGGCTTCATATGGGTCGGTGCTTGATCCGCGTTCGAGCAACTGCGCATAGCCATAAATGGCATTGAGCGGGGAGCGGATTTCGTGGCTGACACTGGCGAGATAACGGCTTTTGGCGGCACTCGCGGCTTCGGCAGCATCCCTTTCGCGCCGCAATTGCGTGATTTCGCACGCTGCGGTGGGCGCGCGGGCGGCGACTACGCAGCATACGACGGCAAGGGCGACATTGGCGGTGAGAAGCAGAGGTACTTTGTCAGGCAGGGCAAGAATTACAAGGCCAAGCGCACCATTGGCGAGCGCAATCGCGACCAGCAAGGTGCGCGAACGCGACCACACCCCGTTGCCTGTGGCAACAAGCCGCGAATTTCCATGGCCGGCCCGATCAAGGCTTGCTGGGCCGTGGCTTGCCGGGATCGAACCGCCGAGCGCCCGATCCCTCCGCAACGCGATTGTCATTGTTGTTTTGAAACCCAAGGCGCCGTTGGTCCGGCGGCGTCGCAGGTCATTGTGCACTGCAATCAAGGCGGCTTCAACCCCCGCCCAAGGTCACGCCGCGCCGGGTGGGCGGCGGTACCGGTCAGATCACGTGATCGCGTTCCAACCGCTGGATCAGGCGCATAGCGACCGACTGGCGGATTGCCTTGCCATCGCGGAGCTTTACCCACGTGTTGAGGCCGATGCCGAAGCGGCTCTGGATCACTTCGGGTTTCTGGCAATCGATGGCGGAACGCATCTTGGCGACGACTTCCGGTTCCATCTGGATCAGTTTCTGAATGCGCATGTTCCCTCGTGGCTGTGTCGTGAGTGTGCGGTGCACACCAAACTATGCCGCAGCGCGGCATGGCCCATACGCAATTCGCCCCATGTCGGGATGATCGGCCATGCGCTAGATGAAAGCGTTTGCGCTTGAATGTGCAGCCTCCCTCAAGCAGCCACAATTGCGTCATTTTTCGATCCAGTGCTGACGTGTCCGGTGTAATCGATTACGGGCCACGCTCGTTATCCACCGGAACTGCGAGCAAAAATGCGCCGAATCATACCGACCGCCGCACTGGCGCTGTCACTCAGCATGACGCCGGCAGCCGTATCGGCGCAGACGGCTCAGATCGAAACGCAGATTGTCGTCACCGGCATTGGCCTTCCGCAGACGCCCGCTACACCAGCCTACAACGTGCAGACGATTGACCGCGACCGGCTGGTGCAAGCCGCATCCGGCCGCATCGAGGACGCGCTTTCGGCCGCTGCGGGGTTTCAGCAGTTTCGCCGGTCGGACAGCCGGGCCTCCAATCCTTCCGCGCAAGGCATCACGCTGCGAGCGCTGGGTGGCAATGCGACCAGCCGTACGTTGCTGCTGCTCGATGGCGTGCCGATGGCCGATCCGTTCTTCGGCTACGTTCCGCTTTCAGCCATCGCACCCGAAAGGCTCGCTTCGGCGCGGGTGATCCGGGGCGGCGGTTCCGGCGCTTTCGGTTCCGGCGCGGTGGCGGGCACTATCGATCTTGCCAGCGCCGGGCCGGACGAGATGGGCCTGCTGAACGCCAGCGGCTTGGTTGACGACCGGGGCGATACCGAGCTTTCGGGCAGCATCGCCCCCCGGCTGGGACAAGGCTTCGCAGTGGTTTCGGGCCGCTGGGATCGCGGCCCCGGCTTCTGGACTACGCCCGAAAGCCAGCGCACGGCGCCCAGCGTAAAGGCACGCTACGAAAGCTGGTCGGGCAGCGTGCGCGCGGTTGCCTCACTGGCACCCGACATCGAATTGCAGGCTCGCGTCATGGCCTTCGAGGACAACCGTACCTTGCGCTTTCGCGGCGCGGATACCGGCATCAGCGGTCAGGACGGCAGCCTGCGGATCGTAGGGCGCGGGCCATGGCAGTTCGACGCGCTGGCCTATCTGCAGTCACGCGATTTTCACAACGTGGTCATCAGCGCGACCACCGCCCTGCCCACGCTGAACCAGCGCGCGACGCCATCGACCGGCGCGGGCGGCAAGATCGAAGTTCGCCCGCCTGTGGGCGCTGGCCACGTATTGAAACTGGGCGCGGACTGGCGTGTGGCCGTTGGTCACACGCTGGAAGACACCTATCTGCGCGGTGTTGTCAGCGGGCATCGCCGTGCCGGGGGCTCCAACGGCGACATCGGCCTGTTTGCCGAGAATGACTGGACGCTTGGCCCGGTTGTGCTGACGGCCGGCGGACGCGCCGATCGGTGGTCGGTGCGCAATGGCAGCTTCACGTCCTCGAACCTTGCGGGGCAATCGACCGCCAACATCGCCTATGCGGACAGGGCCGGTTGGGACGGTAGTTTTCGCGGGGGCGCCGTGTTCCACGCCGCGCCGTGGGCAGATCTGCGCGCATCCGCCTATACCGGGATGCGCCAGCCGACGCTCAATGAATTGTACCGCAATTTCACCGTCTTCCCGATCACGACGCGGGCCAACGAAAATCTGGTGAATGAGAAGCTGCGCGGGTTCGAGGCGGGTGTTGACTTGCGCCCCTTGCCCGCGCTCACCCTGTCGGCCACAGCGTTCGACAACAAGGTGCGCCACGCCATTGCCAACGTGACCATCGACGCCGTGACGCGCCAGCGGCAGAACGTCGATGCCGTCCATGCACGCGGGCTGGAATTCGCCGGCAGCCTGAAGTCCGGACGGTTTTCGCTGGGCGGGTCGCTGGCCTATACAGAGGCGAAAGTCGAAGCCCCCGGACAGGCGCTGGACGGCATGCGCCCGTCTCAAACCCCGCGCTGGGCGGCAAACGCCAGTGCCAGCTGGACCCCGCGCGACCGCTGGACTTTCGCACTCACGTTGCGCCACACGGGCGCCCAGTTCGAAGACGACCTTCAGACCGACGTGCTGCCTGCCGCCACCACGATCGACGCATTTGCCCAAGTGCCGCTGGCTGGGCCGCTCAGCCTCGTTTTGCGGGGCGAAAACCTGTTCGACGAGACCGTAGTGACGCGCAACGCCGGGGGCTCTATGGATATCGGCACTCCCCGCACGATCTGGGCGGGATTGCGCGTGGAGGTTCGATAACATGGCCACAAC
>DAICYJ010000112.1 GCA_027311705.1 Novosphingobium sp.
CGGCGGATCAGCGCAGGGATGCGCAGAAGCGTTTCGGTATCTTCGCGGATGCGGTCTGCAATGGCGGATTCAGGGCCAAGTTCGTCGCGAATCCAGCTGCGCACGAATGGCGCGGCGGTGTCCCACATGTTGATGCCGGGATCGAGCTGGGTGGCTATGCCTTCGACCATGACCATCGTCTTTTGCAGCAGCAGCAGGTGCGGCTGGGTTTGCATGTCGAAATCGCGGGTGATGGCAAACAAGCCGTCGAGCATCTGGCCGACGCTGAGCTCACTGACCGGCTTGCCGCGCATCGGTTCGCCCACGGCGCGAAGGGCCGTCGCGAATTCATCGACCGAGTGGTAGCTGGGCACGTATTGCGCTTCGAAATGGATCTCGGCGACGCGGCGGTAGTTGCCGGTGGTGAGGCCATAGAGGATTTCCGCGAGCCACTGGCGCGCGCGCCGATCGATGCGGCCCATGATGCCGAAATCGATGGCCGCGATGGTGCCGTCCGCTTCGACGAACAAGTTGCCCTGGTGCATGTCGGCATGGAAAAACCCACCGCTGATCGCCTGGGTGAGGAAGGCGAGGACGAGGCGGCCGGCAAGCTCCCTGCGATCGTGGCCGGCAGAGTCGAGCGCGCCGACTTCGCTGATCTTGACGCCGTCGATCCAGTCGAGCGTCATCACCCGGCCGTTGGTGCGGTCCCAGTCTATCGACGGCACGCGGTAGCCGGGAAAGGCGTGCATGAGTTCGGCGAGTTCGGAGGCGGAGGCGGCTTCGCGCCGCAGGTCCAGTTCGCGCACGGTCCAGCGCTTGAAATTGGCGATGGCGAGGCGCGGGCGCAGACGGCTGGCTTCGCCGCCCAGCCCTTCGAGATGAGCCGCGGCCCATTCGTAGGTTTCGATGTCGCGCGCCAGCTTTTCACGCACGCCGGGGCGCAGGACTTTGACCGCCACATCACGGCCTTCAATCGTCACAGCGCGGTGGACTTGCGCGATGGAGGCGGCACCGACGGGCACCGGATCAAAGCTTGAGTACAACGATTCGAGCGGACGTTCGAAGCTGCTTTCGATCTCGTGCCGGATCAGGTCGAACGCGATGGGAGGCAGACGGTCCTGCAATGACAGCAGGTTGCGTGCCGCATCCTCGCCCACCAGATCGGGGCGGGTGGCGAGAGTCTGCCCCAGTTTGATGGCAGCGGGGCCGATGGCGCGAAATGCACCGGCATAATCGGGCGTTCTTGGCTGGCGCGTGCCGAAGCGGGCGATGCGGCACAGGCGGCGCACTTGCGGCGGTGTGTTTGGATCGTTTTCGATCCCGCGCAACGCGCCATGGCGCGCAAGAATACGGCCCCAGCCCAAAAGGCGGCGGATATGGGTGGCGGGGAGGGTCAAGGCGGCGCCCTTAAACCTTCCAGCCTGAATGAATGGCGACGAGGCCGCCCATGATCGGTTCGACCTTGGTGTGGCGGAAGCCCGCCGTGCCGATCATCGCCTGGAATTCCGGCATTTTCGGAAAGCGGCGGATCGATTCGATCAGGTAGCGATAGGAATCGGCGTCTCCGGCGATGGCCTGTCCGATCTTCGGGACCAGCTTGTGCGAATAGACGTCGTACGCCTGCGCGAAGCCCGGCCATTCGGTGGTCGAAAATTCGAGGCAGTAGAATCGCCCGCCTGTTTTCAGCACGCGAAAGGCTTCGGCCAGCGCCTTGTCGATATGGGTGACGTTCCGGATGCCGAATGCGATGGTGTAGGCATCGAACGCGCGGTCGGCGAAGCTGAGTTCCTCGGCATTCTGGCATGACCAGGAAAGGCCCGCAATCTTGCGCTTTTCCGCGCGTTCGATGCCGACATCGAGCATATCCTGATTGATGTCCGACACGGTGATCTGGGCACCCGAAGGGGCCATGCGGAACGCGATGTCTCCGGTGCCCCCCGCCATGTCGAGGATCGCTTCGCCGGCGCGCGGTTTTACCCGGCGCACGAAGCGATCTTTCCACAAGCGGTGCATTCCGCCCGACATGGCATCGTTCATCACGTCGTATTTTTTCGCGACGCTGGAAAAGACGGCGCCGACGCGGGCGGCCTTCTGATCGGCGGGAACTTCCTCGTAGCCGAAGGAGACGATTTCCGGGCCGGTCTGCTCGATGGTCATGTCACGGGCCTTTAGTGCGGAATTGCCGGAACCGCAAAGATTGTTACTGATGCGCGGGATATGCCCGAACTCCCCGAAGTGGAAACCACCGTGCGCGGGTTGGCAACTGTCCTTGACGGGCAAGTGCTGACGCGCGTTGCCGTCCATCGCGCGGGCTTGCGCCGCCCGTTTCCCGCCGATCTGGTTCAGGCGATGACCGGCGCGCGAGTGACCGGGCTGGGCAGGCGGGCCAAATACGGGCTGATCCATACCGACCGGGGACGGACGCTGGTGTTTCATCTCGGCATGTCGGGCCGGTGGCGAATCGATCCGGCGGAAATCGGCAAGCACGATCATCTGGTGCTGGAGACGGGAGTGGGCCACGTGCTGGCGCTCAATGATGCGCGGCGGTTCGGGTCGGTCGATCTGGTGGATAGCGACAAGCTGGACGCATGGCCTGCCTTTGCCGCGCTGGGGCCGGAGCCGCTGGGGCCGGGGCTTTCGGCAGCGCATCTGGCGGCGGCTTTTGCCGGGCGGATTGCGGCGGTAAAGTTGTTGCTGCTCGACCAGCGAGTGGTCGCCGGGCTGGGCAATATCTATGTATGCGAGGCGCTTAACCGCGCGCGCATCCATCCCGCGCGCGAAGGCGGCAAAGTGGGCAAGGCGGCGCTCGCGCGGCTGGTGCCGATGATTCGCACCGTTCTGGAGGAAGCTATCGCCGCCGGGGGATCGACTTTGCGCGATTATGCCCGCCCCGATGGGGAGCTGGGCTATTTCGCCAAGGACTGGCGCGTCTATGGCCGCGAGGGCGAAAAGTGCCCGTGCGGCGGGGTGGTGGAGCGTTTTGCGCAAGGCGGTCGGTCGACGTTTTTCTGCGCGCGGTGCCAGAAATAACGTTCCGTCCCTGCGCGATACGCGGTCGCCTTATCCGTGCGGTCGGTCATCAATAGTTACTCATTCTGTAACAGGAGGCACGTAACCGCCACGGCACAAAGCCTGCCTGCTTCGAATCAGGAAGGCCGGGCGCCGGGGAAATTTCGAGATGGCTACGACGGACGTTACGACGGCATCGACGACGCGGGTTACGATCGCGGCGGCAGACGTTCTGTCGGTCAGCAGCACCGGCTCGATCATCACGAGCAATGGCACCAACATCGTCACCTGGAGCCTGGCCACCGCGAGCACGACGGCGGCGACAATCACCAATGCTGGCACCATCCAGAATACCGGCGGACGTGGCCTCACCACGTCCGGCACGGCAACGGTTGCGCAGACGTTGAACGTCACGAACACCGGCTCGTTCCTCGGTTCGGTCGATGCGATGCAGATCGGCGGCGGATTGGCGGGCGGTACCTCCGCCGTCGACAATTCGGGCACGATGACCGGCACCAGCGGCAAGGGCATCAACGTTCAGGAATACGGCAACCTCGGCTCGTACAGCCTGCTGAACCGCAGCGGGGCCACGATTACGGGCACGACCGACGCCTTGCGCGTGGGCACCAAGCTGTCCACGCCGCTTACCTTCGCCGGCACGATCACCATCGACAATTCGGGCACGATCAAGGCCATCGGCACGGGCAGCAGCAACGGTCAGGCGATCGATCTTGGCGATCTCGTCAGCAGTACCGGCACGGTGACGATCACCAACCGTTCCACCGGCCTGCTGCAATCGGCGGATTCGGATGCAGTGACCGCGGCCGCCGGCACGACGATTTACAACTATGGCACGATCGAGGCCAAGTTGGCCGCGGGCAGCACCAGCAAGAACAACGGCATCGATTTCAAGGGCAATGCGGGCGGCTCGATCACCAACTTCGTCAACGCGACGATCACCGGCGCGCATCACGGCATCACCAATTCGGTCGCGGCGGGCCAGACCTACGCGCCCGCCCTGCTGATCCGCAACGACGGGACGATCAACGGTCAGCTTGGCAGCGGCATAAACCTCGACACTGCGCCGGGCACCGTCACCACGATCGACAACGACGCCAACGGAACGATTGTCGGCCATGCGGGCGGCAGCACCGACGGCGACGGCATCGATGTGGACGGTCTGGTCGTCATCACCAACAGCGGGTTGATCGAAGCGCTTGGCACGGCGACCAGTTTTGTCGCACCCGATACCGCTCCGCCGACCAGCGAGGCAATCGCCGTGGGCGGCGGCACGATTACCAACGACGCAGGTGCCACCATCCATTCGGTGCAGCGCGCCATCACGGTGGACGACAGTTCCGGCGGCAATGCGTTCGGCAAGACCACGATCACCAACCACGGCACGATCACCGGCGATGGCGGCGAGGCGATCCGCGTCGTCAGCACCACGGCCGACGTGATCTCCAACGCCGGCACGATCAACGGCAGCGTGACGACCGGCAACGGCAACGTCACCCTGAACAACGCCGGCACGATCAACGGCGCGGTGACCACGGGCAACGGCGACGATGTGCTGACCGATACCGGAATGATCACCGGCGCGATTGCGACCGGGCTGGGCAACGACCGCCTGACGCTGGGCAGCGTCCATGTGGGCGCGGTCGATCTGGGTGGCGGAACCGATGCGGTCGTGGTGACGGCCGGCTCACATGCCGTGCTCGATGGTGCGGTTGTCGGCGTAGAAACGGTAACGCTGAGTGCGAACGCAACGCTGGAGCTGGCATCGACGCTGGGCGGTTCTGGCATCGTGTTTTCCGACGCGAGCGCGCAGGCGCTGGTTGTAGGCAACGCGGCACTGGCTGCCGGCGATCTTACGGATGTGCTGACCGGGCTGGGCAACGGCGACACCATCGCAGTCGCGGGCATCGGTACGGCCACGCAGGCCACGCTGGGCGCGGATAACGTGCTGACCGTCAGCGGCGGCACGGCGACGGCCACGTTCCATCTTGCTGCGGGCGAGGATCATTCGGGTCAGCGCTTCCATGTGACGAGTGACGGCGCGGGTGGTACGGTGGTGTCCGTTGTGGCCAACAGTGCGGCGGTCGCGGCATCGGCAACAGTGAACGGCACCGAGGACACCGGGCTGCAAGGCACCGTTTCGGCAACGGACGCGGACAACGACAACCTCACTTTCGCCCTCGGCACCGGCCCCGCGCATGGCGTGCTTACGTTCCATGCGGACGGCACGTATGCTTACACCCCCGATGACAACTACTTCGGCGCGGACAGCTTCACCTTCACCGCCAATGACGGCACGCACGACAGCGCTGCAGCGACGATCACGCTCGCGCTCGATGCGGTCAACGATAATCCCGCGCTCACCGGTTCCAAGGCGGCGTTGGCGCGCGGCACCGAAGACGTAGCCTACACCGTGACCACGGCCAGCCTGTTGACCGGCTTCAGCGACGCGGATGGCGATGCGCTTTCGGTTGCCAATCTCAGCGCCAGCCACGGCACCGTCACCGACAATGGCGACGGCACCTTCACCATCACCAACGACGCCGATTTCAACGGCCCGGTCAGCCTTTCCTACATCGTCACGGACGGCGCGGGCGGGCAGGTCAACGGGCGGCTGGGCTTCTCTATTGCGGCGGTGAACGATGCTCCGGAACTGACCGGCGTGCAGGCGAGCCTTGCCCATGCGACCGGAGGAACCGCCTATGTGCTGTCGGCCAGCGATCTATTGGCCGGGTTTGCCGACGCGGATGGTGACGCCCTTGCGGTCGCTGGCCTGGCCGCGACCAGTGCCAGCGTGATCGACAATCTGGATGGCACGTTCACGATCATTCCGGCACCGGGCTTTGCCGGCGCGATCGCGCTCACTTACGCGGTGATCGACGGCAAGGGCGGCAGCACGCCGACCTCGCAGGCATTGCTGGTGGATGCGCCGGCCAATGTCGCGCCGGTGCTGACCGGCGCCAAGGCAGTGCTGGCGCACGGCACCGAGGACACGGCCTACACGGTTTCGGTGGCGAGCCTGCTGGCCGGCTTCAGCGATGCCAACGGCGATGCCATGATGGTGGCGAGCCTGGCAGTTGCCGGCGGTTCGGCGGTCGACAACCTCGACGGCACGTACACGGTAATGCCGGGTGCGAACGTGAACGGGCCGGTCACGCTTTCCTACACCGTTTCGGACGGCAAGGGCGGGCTGACGGGTGCCTCGACCAGCTTCATCGCCGATGCGACGAATGACGCGCCGGTG
>DAICYJ010000030.1 GCA_027311705.1 Novosphingobium sp.
CGCGCCGAAGGCGTCACCTTCACTGCCGATTTCCAGCTGTCCGACAAGCTCAGGCTGGTGTCGATCTCCGGCTACGATTCGGGCCTCTATTCGCAGTCGTCGACCGATTGCGATGCCACGCCCCTGCGCCTTTGCTCGATCGGCTACCGATCGGCCTTCCACGCGTTCAATCAGGACGTCCGCCTTGATTTCCAAACCGGCCCGCTCAAGCTGATCGTCGGCGGCTATTATGGCAAGGACAGCGTCACTGCCGACAATACGCCCGACTTTTTCAACGTCCTCAGCGATGTGAACAAGGCGTTGGGCCTGCCTGCCAGCTACTTCAATCCTGGCGGCAACTTCGGCGGCACACTGCTTCCCGCCGGATCGCTGCCCACCGGCATCCGCGGCAAGCAGCATTTCAAGCAGGAACGCACGTCCATCGCGGCTTATGGCGAAGGCAGCCTCAAACTGAGCGACACCCTCACCGCCACCGCCGGCATTCGCTACACACGCGATACCAACGAGTTCAAGGACGGTATCACCACATTCTATGACGATGCCGGTACTGCGCGCCTTATCACCGTTTCCGATTTCCCCGGCGGCGCGTACTTCCTCCAGCCCGTATCCGATGCGGCCGGCAACGTCGTTCTTCCCGCCTTCGGTGCCGGCGGCCTGGGCATTCCGGCTCCGGGTCCGCTGAAAAAACGCGGGACGTCGGGCCGCATTTCGGGCCGGTTCATCATCGATTGGAAGCCCACCGAAGATTCGAAGGTCTACGCCAGCTACAGCCGTGGTTATCGCGCGGGCACGTTCAACGGGCTGGCCTATGGCAGCGCGGCGCAAGTCTACTTCGTCGCGCCGGAAACCGTGAACGCCTATGAAGTGGGCTTCAAATCGCGCTTTTTCGACAACCGCGTCCAGTTGAACGGTTCCGCTTTCTATTACGACTACAAGGGGCAGCAGGGCCAGGTCGTCGATTCGACGGCAACGGCGCAGCTGATTTCGCTTGATGGCACGATGAAGGGGCTGGAACTCGAACTTCAGGTCGCGGCCACCGATCGGCTGAACTTGTCCGCCGCGCTCGGCATCCTCGACAGCAGCTACAAGCACGGCACCTGCCCCGTCGCCAACATCGTCACCAAGCCGCCCCAGATCGGCAACTGCGTCGCTTCGGCCGCTCCGGGAACGACCGGCGGCAATGCCGATGTCGGCGGAAATCCGTTCCCTTATGCCGCCAAATCGTCGATCAACCTCGGGTTCGACTGGACGGCGGTCGAAAGCGACGACCTGAAGCTGACCCTGCACGGCGATGCCAACTACACGGGCCGGTTCTTCTACGACTCGTTCGGCGACTACAGCTATTCGCCCACGCTCAAGACCGTGGCTTCGGGCAAGTTCTCGTCCGGCGAAGGCAATTACTGGGTGCTCAACGCCCGGGTGACCATCACCAAGGGTCCGATCTCGCTGGCGGGCTTCGTCAAGAACCTGACAGACAAGACCTATTACCCGTTCGGCATCGCGATCGAGAACCTGTTCGGTAACGGCTACCGGGTCCGCGCACAGCCCCGCATGTTCGGTGGCGAATTGACCGCCCGCTTCTGATTTCCACCCTCTGGAGGCGTTTCGGCCCAAGTCGAAGCGCCTCTTCTTTTCTAGGGGAGTGAACGTAATGGATGGCACGGTCGATACCCGCTACTGGCGGTTCTGCGCATGGATGGGACCGTTGTTCGTTCTCGTCTTTTTTGTTTGCTGGGGCTTGCTGGGCCACAATTTCCCGCCTTTTACCCCCGATACGCCGGCCAGCGTCGTCGCCGCCTATTTCCGCGAGAACGCGGGCAGCGTCCGTCTCGGCATGGTCGTGGCGATGACCTTTGCGCCAGCCTATGGCGTGTGGGGCTATTCGATTGCCAAAGTGCTCGAACAGGTGATCGACAAGGACAACATCCTCGTCCAGCTGGCGCGTGTCGGCGCGGCCTGGACGACGATCACGGTGCTGGTGCCCACGTCGTTCTGGCTGACAGCCGCCTTTCGTCCGGAAGCGCTGCCCGACTGGATGATCCAGATGTTGTACGACATGGCCTGGCTGTTGATCGACCTCGCCTATGCCGTCACGTCGGTCCAGCTCTTTGCGCTGGGCATCGGTTTCCTGGCAGACAAGCGCAAGGTGCCCTTGGTGCCCAAGTGGCTGGCCTGGTACGGCATCTGGGTGGGCTTCATGTTCATCCTGGAATGCGTGATGCCCTATTTCCGCAACGGCGCTTTGGCCCGTTCCGGTGTGCTGAATTTCTGGATCGAATTCTTGATCTGGATGGTCTGGGTGCCGTTGCTCACGGTCTATGCGATCAAGGCCATCGGCCGGATCGAACGCGGCGAGTGACGGGGCAATGACAACCTTGGCCGCGAACGCGCCGCATCTTTCCGCATCACCTGCGGAACTTCCGGGTGATTCCGGAGTGTGGTTCTTCATCGTCGCAGATATGTGCGCGTTTGCGGTGTTTTTCCTGGTCTTCATGGTCGGGCGCGCAGCGGATCCGGCACTCTACGAGGCGTCGCGGCAAATGCTCGATTTGCGGTTCGGCCTCGCCAACACGCTGATCCTGCTCACCAGCGGCGCCCTCATGGCGCAGGCCGCACGCGATGCCCGGCGTGGTGCGTTTCAGCGTGCACGCCAGATGATGATTGCGGCCCTGATTGCCGGCCTGCCTTTCGGCTTGTCCAAGGCGCTGGAATGGCAGGCCAAGTTTGCACACGGGCTAACGCTCACGACAAACGAGTTTTTCACGTACTACTTTGTCTTCACTGGCATTCATTTCCTGCATTTTGCCATCGGTCTCGTCGTCCTGATAATGTTGCAGAAAGTGGCGGTCGACGATCGGATGCCCACTGCAACGCGGCTGCGCTGGATCGAGGCTGGCGGAGCCTACTGGCACATGGTCGATCTGTTGTGGATCGTGCTGTTTGCCATGCTATATTTGTTGAGGGCCGCATGAGGCGCGCGCACGCCAAACGGCCTATTCCGGTCGCGCTGGTCTGGGCTTTGCTCGTTCTCGCCAGCATCGCAGGTTTTGCGCTCGCCGAAGGCTTTGCTGCGCCGCATGTTGCAGCAAGCGTGGCGATCGTCCTTGCGGCGGTGAAAATCCATCTGGTGTTCGGACAATACATGGAATTGGGCTGGGCGCATCAGCCGCTCAGGTCAGTGCTGGCGGTCTGGCTGGCGGTCGTTACCTTGATCCTGCTGGTGGGCTACTGGTCCGCCTAAATTATAATCGGAGAGAGCGATGTTTGATAATTCCGTGCTGGCCGATCCCGCAATGGCCATCGACCCCGCAAATGACGGTCGCCACGAATTGCCCGACGTGGCGATGGGGCGCGAGTCCATTCCCTACATCGTCGTGCTGCCCGAACACGGGATTGCCTTCTTCACCTATACCTGGGTCACCAAGGACAGCATGGCCGGCGCGGCCCTTGCCGTGTTCGGGCCGGGCGTCGGCGACAAGCCGATCCAGCAGCGGCTGGCCGATCGGCCCGTACCGCGCGACATGAATTTCGACGCATGGCAGATCGACAGCTTCCGCATGTCGCAGGATTTGAAGTTCGATCGCGCCACGATCTTCTGGGACACGCCGGAAGCCACCGTCGACGTTACATTCGAAGCCTACCACCCGCCCTATTCCTACGGCGCCGATGCACGCGGCTGCCCCAAATATTGCGCCACCGATCGCGTCGAACAGGCCGGCCGGGTCACCGGCACGCTGCGCATCGGAGATCGCGTCATCCAGGTCGATGGCACCGGCCACCGCGACCATTCGTGGGGCACCCGCGATTGGGTCGCGTTCCAGCAATATGAATGGTTCGTCGGGCAGGTTGGCACCGAGGCTTCAGTCCATTTCTGGCGGCTCAATGCAGCCGGCAAGGAGCAGATCCGCGGCTACGTTTATCGCGACGGGCTGATGAGCCTGGTCGATACGGTCAAGGTCGATGTCGACTATGACGACCAGTATCTCCAGACCGGCTATCGCGCAGACATCGTCGACGCTGCGGGCCGCGCCACGCATGTCGAAGGCAAGGTTTTCGGCACGTATTGCCTCGTGCCCGATCCCGCGATCAGCCTTTACGAAAGCGGTGCCACCGTGGTGATCGATGGCAAGCCCGGCGTGGGCTGGATGGAATGCGCCTGGCCGACCGACTACCTGAACCACATCCGCGCCCACGGTCCATACTGAAAGGCGGCATGATGAGCATGACCTCCACCCTCGCACCGGCCATCGCCACCAACGATATGGAAGCGATCAATCGCCGCATCCTCGATCGCCGTGCGACCAATCGCAGCTTGCCGCCCTATCGCGCGGCGCTGATCCCCGAAGTCACCGATTTGCTGTCGAGCTACTTCGAAAAAGTGCGCCCCGGCGCGGCGGTCGACGGCGTGCGCCGCGTGGGCGGAGGTGCTTCGAAGGAACAGTTCTTCTTCGGGCTGACCGATGCCGATGGCACCAAGCAGCAGTATCTGCTGCGCATGGACCCGCGTTCGGCCATCACCGAGACCGATCGCGAGCGTGAGTTCATCCTTCTCGAAGCGATGGCCGGTCATGTGCCGGTGCCCGCTGCCGCATGGATCGATGCGCATGGATCGCATTTCCCGCAACCCGCCGCGATCATGAAGGTCGTCTCCGGCGTCACCAAGCCCAGTGGATCGGGCGTGAAGGTGTCGGGCCTCGGAACTTATCTGGGCGAGGAGTTGCGGATCAAGCTGCGCGACCAGTTCCTCGATCACCTCGTCAGGATTCACGCCTACGATTTTCGTGCGCGCCCGCTCACCGGCTACGAAATTCCCGATGCCGATCCCAAGCAGGCGGCGCGCTGGTCCACGAACTACTGGCACGAGCTGTGGTGCATCGACGAGGGCGAAACGCGCCCGATCTTCGCGTTGGCCGAACAATGGCTGGCCGATACGATGCCCGATTGCCCGCCCGAAAACCTCGTGCTGACCCACGGCGACTATCGGACGGGTAACTACCTGTTCGACGAGACGAGCGGCGTGATTACCGCGCTGCTCGATTGGGAACTGGCGCGCATCGGCGATTTTCACGAAGACCTCGGCTGGGTGCTGATGCAGATTTTTGGCACCAACATCGAAGGCACGTTCCGCGCCAGCGACCTGTTCGGCCGCGAGGAGTTCATCACCGAATACGAACGCCGTTCGGGCCGTACGGTCAACCGCAAGACGCTGCATTACTACGACGTGCTGTCGAGCTACAAATGCTACGTCATCTGCGCCGCCAACGGCCTCGCTGCCGCGCGTTCGCAACACAATCATCAGGACGTGCTGCTCACGTTCCTGGGCACGGCGACCGCCATTTTCGCCGGCGATCTCGTCCGCCTGCTCGGTCAGGGAGAACCCGCATGACCCCCAATGTCGACGAGCGCATCGCCAGCATCGTCCGCGCGCTGTCCGAAGTGATCCTGCCGCACTTGCCGCCCGAAGCATCGCTGGCGCAGGAACAGGTGCACCTGTGCATCGGCCACCTGCAGATCCTGCGCGCGCAGATCGATCAGGTTCCGGCATTCGAGCGCGAGGAACTCGACGATGCGATTGCGGTGGGGCGCGAACTCGCTTCGACAGTAACCGGCGGCGAACGTACGACGGGGGCCGTTGCCGCTATCGAAACATCGGTGGCAGCCAGCAACGGCAGCGACGTGCGCGGCGAGCGCAAGGCTGTGCTGGAAGCCGTCGATGAATTGGTCAGGGCAGTGTCGGCCGATGGCTCGCCCGATGGCAAGGCTTCCCTGATGCGTGTGGTGCTGCAGCATGAAGGCCCCCGATCGCTCAAAGATCGAAAGTGGTTCGCACCGTTCGGGTTCGATACGGTATGATCCGCCCAGAAGATTTCGACTTCCACTTCACGGAAGATTCGCCCTGGCAGTGGGCTGAAACGCTAGCCCTGCCGTTCTGCGTTCCTTCGGCGAACATCAATGTCATCGTCTACCTCGTCACCCGGCCAAAACTGGGCGTGGCGATGTGCGACGTCACGATCCTCGATCGCATCGCCCCGCTGTGGGAAGAACAGCTTTACGTCGACAACATGCAGCATCTCCCTTGCCCGAAGACGCTGACGAACTTCGCGTTGCCCAACGGCCTGTCGTTCGAAGTGGTCGAACCGCTCAAGCTGTACCGGCTCAAGTACGAAGGCATCGACGATACGCGCTTCGATCTCGAATACCGCGCGCTGCACGAACCATATGACATCAACGATCCCGCAATGGACCCGACCGCCGCCGCACGGCAGGGCCCGGCATGGGATGCCAGCTGGTCTGGCCACTACGAACAGACCTATCGTATCACCGGCTCGCTCACCGTGCGCGGCCGCACGCTCGCGGTCGATTGCGTCGAAACCGGCGACCGCAGTTGGGGCCCGCGGCCAGAGCGCGATAACGGCGCGGTCATCTGGTGGCACGCCAGCTTCGGTGAGCAATTAACCGTACACCTATTTACTGGTCACGACATCGCAACCCGCACCGCCCTCGGCCCCCACGTCAGCGGCTACGTGCTCGATAAGGGCGAAGTTCACGGCATTGTGACAAGCGAAGGCGAACAGGAATACATGGCCGCCATGGCAATGGGCGGCCGCCTCAGCGTCACCGATGTTCGCGGCAAGACCTTCCACCTCACCTATTCGACCACCAACGGCTGCTACTGGGCACCCTGCCCGTCGAACACGTACCTGCAAAGCTCACTGCGCGTCACCTGTGTCGGCCCGGACGGCGTGCTGTCCGGCCACGGCGTCCAGCAGATTGGCCTCAGCCGCGCCTACCTGACGCGTCACCGCGACGCCATTCGCACCCGATACTGAAGGAGCCGTTCCGATGAAGGCCACCGCCGCCGTTCTCAACCAGCCCAACGGGCCGTTCTCGCTCGAAACCGTCGATGTTGCCGATCCGCAAGCCGGCGAAGTGCGCGTCGCCATCAAGGCCGTGGGCATCTGCCACACCGACCTCGTCATCGCTTCCGGCGCCATGGGCCTGCAGTTCCCCGCCGTTCTGGGCCATGAAGGTGCCGGCATCGTCGACGCGGTCGGCGCGAGTGTCACCAGCGTAAAGCCAGGCGACAAAGTGCTGCTGACGTTCAATTCGTGCGGCACATGCAAGCCCTGCGACCATCACGAACCCGCCTATTGCAACCACTTCGTCCCGCTCAACATGCTGGCGGTGCGCGGCGACGGATCGACCCGCCTTACCCGTGATGGACAGCCCATCGCCGACAACTTTTTCGGACAGTCGTCGTTCGCCACGCTGGCAATCGCCAATGAACGCAATGTGCTGAAGCTGGATGCCGACGCCGACCTCGCCACGCTGGCACCACTGGGCTGCGGCATCCAGACCGGAGCGGGCGGCGTGATGCGCTCGCTGGCTGCGAAAGCGGGCGAAACGCTTGTCGTTCTCGGCGCTGGCGCCGTCGGCCTCTCGGCACTGCTCGGCGGCCTGATTGCAGGTTGCTCGACAATCATAGTGGTCGAGCCGCAGGAAAGCCGCCGCGCCATCGCCACGCAACTTGGCGCCACCCATGTGCTTGACGGACAAGGCGACGTCGCCGCCGCTGTGCGTGCCATCCTGCCCGAAGGCGCCGACATGGTCCTCGACACAAGCGGCTTCATGCCGGTCGTCGAACAGAGTGTTAACATGATCGCCAATCGCGGCCGCATCGGCCTGTTGGGTGTTCCCGGATCGCTTGACGCCATGCTGCCGGTGCCCGTTGTGCAGTTCCTTACGCAGGGCGGCACGGTACGCGGCATCGTCGAAGGCGATTCCGATCCCGCTGTGTTCCTTCCCGAACTGATCGCGCACCACAAGGCCGGACGCCTTCCGATCGAGGCCTTCTCCAAAACCTATCGCCTCGACGAAATCAACCAGGCCATCGAGGATGCTCACCACGGCAAGTGCATCAAGGCCGTATTGATCGTCGACTGAGGAAATCCCGACATGACCTACACAGCGATGCGCATCGACCGCGAAGGCGGGCTAGCCCGCCTGACATTTTGCCAGCCGGCGCGCGGCAACCCAATCGACGGCACGTTTTGCGCCGAGTTCTGCGATGTCGCCAACGTGCTGTCGACCGATCCGACGGTACGTGCGGTCCTCGTCACGGCCGAGGGCAAGTCCTTCAGCTTCGGCGGCGATATTGCGATGTTCGTCTCGCAACTCGATACCCTGCCACTCCAGATCAAGCGCTGGACGTCCGATCTGCACAACGGCATTTCGCGCATGCAGCGCATGGATGCGCCGATCGTGGCGGCGGTTCAGGGCATTTGCGCGGGCGGCATGGGAGGAATGATCGCCGGCGCGGACATTATCGTCGCCGAACCCGGCTCCCGCTTCGTGGCGGCGTATGCCGGAATCGGTTACTGCTGCGACGCCGGAACGTCGATCATGCTGAGCCGTCGCATGGGCCTGTCACGCGCGCGCAAGTATTTGTTGCTCAATGAAACGCTGGATGCCCCCGCAGCGCTCGCGGCCGGCCTTGCCGACGAAGTGGTGCCGTCCGACGAACTGGCCGCGCGGGCCGAGGCGATTGCCAAACAGCTCGCACACGGCCCCACCCGCGCCTTTGGTGAGATCCGCCGCCTGCTGACCAGCGCCGCCAGCGAACCGATCGATACCCAGCTGGAACTCGAAGCCCAGGCGTTGTCGCGCATTTCGGGCACCGCCGACGCCCGCGAAGGCCTGACCGCCTTTTCCGAAAAGCGAAAGCCCAATTTTACCGGACTTTAGCGACGGCA
>DAICYJ010000031.1 GCA_027311705.1 Novosphingobium sp.
ACATCACCCAGCTGAACATCAACAAGGGCGCTGTTGGCAACCCGGTGGAACTGTTCCTGATCGGGCTGGGCGTGGGCGGCTTCTTCGATTTCGTGCCGCGCGCCTTCCTGATGGCCGGGGCCATCGGCATGGCGATCGGCACCTACCAGCACATCAATGTGCGCTTCAATTCGCCGAAGTGGTGGCGCTTCCTGTTCAACACCACCGAGCATCACAGCCTGCACCATTCGCAGGACTTTGAGGCGACGCGCAGCAACTATTCCAATTCGTTCATCTTCATCGACCGCATGTTCGGCACCTGTATCGATGGCGAGGCAGAGCTGCTCGGCCTTGAAAACGGCCGCCGCATGTCGATCCGCGAGCAGATGACTTATCCGTTCACTGAAGGCTGGAAGACGCTGAAGGAACGCTATGCCCGGCACGACGCGGTGCCTGCGGAATGATCGGACAGCATGTGAGCCCGCGCTTCCTCGACTGGATCTGGCATGTGAAGGGCAGCCTGCCACTCCCTCCGGATCAATCGGGCGACGACGCGTTCGAACGGCTCGATCCCTTGTTCCGGCAGCCCGGCACCAGCCATGAGCGGACGAGGGACGCCCTGACGTTTCGCAAGAAGGATCAGGCCGCGCAGGACAAGATGTCGGTGTTCGATGGCGGCGTGCTGCAGATCGAGCACGGCGCGACCGGCCCTGTCCTGCGTTACCGCCTGTCGAGCCGCGCCTTGCTGTTCTGCTTTCTGGCGCCGCTGCTGTTCCTGGCGTTTGCGCAGCTGACCGTTTTCGTCGGGACCCTTGAAAAGCCGGCGGCCGAGGCAGCGGACTCGGCGAAAAAGCCGGACAAGAAGGACACGGTCACGCCCCTGAACCCGGTCGACAAATTCCTGGGGGCGCCCGAGCCTGAAAAGCCGAAGAAGGACGACAAGAAAGAGGACAAGAAGCGGTCGCCCACCTCCGCCTATGTCTTTGCCGCGATCTTCGCCGCGCTCTATGTCGTGGGGCGCATACTGGAGGCCCGGCTGGTGAAGTCGTTGTTCAGGAAAAGCCTGACGGGCACGCCATCCGGCATGGCCGCACCCGCCTGAAGCGCACCTGGGCGGCGGAGGCCGGATTTTCGGGTCCTCCGCCTTCAGGCGATTATCCTGTCGAACGATCAGGCCGTAGGCATCGTTTCGGGCCGCAGATTGGCAAACAGGTGCGGAATGTAGTCCGCCTTGCCGACGTTGACACCCTGATTGCGCAGGATGCCGTATGCGGTCATCAGGTGAAAATAGAACTGCGACAGCGTCCAGTCGCGGGCAAATTGTTCAGCCGTGAAGTCGAAGATCATGCCGTTGGGCAGATCGTGGGCGACCGGAGTTTCGGCACGGGAATCGAGGGCGTCGGGGCCGAGGGCTTCTAGCAGGGCGACGGTTTCGGCGATGCGCGCCTGCGCAGTGGCGATGGTGCCGGGATGCTCGCCCGCATTGCGACCTTCGTTGAGCAGGTCTTCGAGCGAGGCAGGAAAGGGTTGGCCCGTAAGGCGATAGGCGGCTTCCTGCGCCTGCACGCAGGCCAGCCGGATCTGGGTGGCAAGCGGAAACATGTCGGGCGCCAGCTGCGCGGTGAGCAGCGCGGTTTCATCGGCGGGACGCTGTGCCTTGGCCTTGTCGAGCCAGCCGGACAAGGCCTTCAGCATGTGGGTGTACGTTGGGACGAGCAGGCTGGTCAGGTTCATGGATTGGCTCTCCTAAACTGGTTTTCTTGAACGGGAGGAACGGCGCTATTTGCGGCCACCGCGCAATTGCTTGCGCAACTTGCCTGGCATCCAGCGGGCGGCGAAAGCGAGGCGGTGAGCGGTCTTGCCGACCAGCGTGTGCAGTTTCGTGCCGTTGACGGCGGCCCACGCGGCATCCGCCACGTGCGATACCGGCGTGATTTCCAGCCCGGCAGCAATCACCTTGCCGCGCACGTCGTCGTTGCTGGCGCGGTTCACCGCATGATCGAGCAGCGGGGTTTCGATATAGCCCGGCATCAGATCGCGCACCGCGATGCCATCGCGCGCCCATTCGACGTCCAGCGCCTCGGTCAGCGCGCGCACGCCGAACTTGGTGGCGGAATAGACCGAGGCCTGCGGCGTGCCGTAGATTCCCGCCGCGCTGGCGGTGTTGAGCAGGCATGAACCCGGCGCAGTCGCCTTCAGCCAGGGCCAGGCCGCCTGAGCGCCGAAGATCACGCCTTTCAGGTTCACGTCCAGCGTGCGTTCGATCTCTTCGGGCGAGAGCGCAACGAGCGGACCGCCCAGCGGAACCCCGGCATTGTTGAACACCGCATCGATCCGGCCGCCTGCGGCTTCCGCGCAATCGGCCAGCGCCTCGTCCCACGCAGCGCGATCGCGCACGTCGAGCTTGTGGATCGAGCTGCCGCCGGCAGGCAGCAGCGTGGCGGTGGCGGCCATGCCTTCCTCGTCGACATCGGCCAGACCGACGAACCAGCCTTCGCGCGCGAAGCGTTGCGCCACGGCGCGGCCGATGCCCGATCCGCCGCCGGTGATGAAGATCGCCTTGTTGGCTGGAGTTTTCGCCATGTCTTGTCCTTCAAAGCGCCGGATTGTTGTAGCAGTGCCACGTGAAAATGGCCGCAGCGCCGCGATGCGGGCGCCAATCCTCGGCAAGATCGCGCGTCAGTTTCTCACTCGGCCGTTCGGCAAGGCCAAGCAATTTGCCAAGGCCGATCTGCACCGCGAGATCGCCCGCCGGCCAGATATCGGGCCGTCCTTCGGCAAACAACAGGTAGATTTCGGCCGACCAGCGGCCGATGCCCTTGATCCGGGTGAGCTGGGCGATGGCCTCCTCATCATCGGCCGGCAGGCTTTCGAGATCGAGCTCACCAGACAGCACCAGTTCGCACAGCGACCGCGCGTACCCCTGTTTCTGGCGCGACAGGCCGCAGGCGCGCAGGGCGTCGAATTCGGCGGCGAGCAGGTCTTGCGGGGGCATGTCCTCGCCCAGCAGCGCCTCCAGCTTGGCCCAGACCGAGGCAGCGGCGGCCACGCTCACCTGTTGGCCGACGATGGTGCGCAGCAAGGTGCGATACCCGGTGGGGCGGATGCGCGGTTCGGGGTGGCCGACGCGTTCGATGGCCGAGGCCAGCGCCGGCTCTATCGCCGCGATGTGGCCAAGCCCTTCGGCCAGTTGTTCGGCGGTGAGACCCATTGCGTACTTCCTTTTTTCATCGCCCTGCGCGCCGGCCTTGCCAAAGCAGGGATCACGCGATAGCAGCCCGGCGCAAAGCATAACAGGGCGCAAACCCTGTAAGGGAACCGGGGCACGCCCCCAGCGGAGACTTGGACGATGCCGAATATTGTAGTCGTGAACCGTGCAGGCGAAGAAACATCGGTAGCCGTGGATGCCGGCCTTTCGGTGATGGAAGCCATTCGTGACAACGGGTTCGACGAACTGCTCGCCCTGTGCGGCGGCTGCTGTTCGTGCGCCACGTGCCACGTCTATATCGATCCCGCCTTCACCGACAAGCTGCCCGCGATGAGCGAAGACGAGAACGACCTGCTCGACAGCTCGGACCACCGCAACGAAACCTCGCGCCTTTCGTGCCAGGTGACCGTGACCGACGCCCTCGCCGGCCTGCGCGTGACGATCGCTCCGGAAGACTGATCTTTACGGGCGTTTGCGCCGCATGAGAAAGGCCCGCTTTCCGGATGGGGAAGCGGGCCTTTTTCGTTTTGGGAGTGGTTTAGAGCCGCAGCCCGGTCGTCTCGTCCAGCCCGCTCATCAGGTTGAGATTCTGCACCGCTGCGCCGCTGGCACCCTTGCCCAGATTGTCGAGCACCGCGATCAGGCGGGCCTGTTCGCCGGTTTCGCTGGCGAGGACGTGGAGGGTGAGGCCGTCCCACGGGTCCATTGAAGCGCGCAGCAGCATTTCGCCGTCTGCCGGAGTTTCCTGCGCCACCTTCACCACCGGCGATGCGGCGTAGAACTGCATCAGCGCCTGCCGCAGCAGATCGGCCGATGGCGCGCCGGGCAAGATCGCGAGCGGGACCGGGATTTCCACCACCATGCCGCGATGCGCAGGGATGACGGCGGGGGTGAACAGCGGGGCGATGGACAGCGCGCACATCGCCTGCATTTCGGGCACGTGCTTGTGGCCGAGGTGCAGCGCATAGCCGCGCCAGGCGATGTCGCGATCGGCCTCGAACCGGGCGATCATCGCCTTGCCTCCGCCGGAATAACCCGACACCGCGTTGCAGCTGTAGGGCCAGGCCACGGGCAGCAGGTTGTTGTGCGTCAGCGGCGCGAGCAGGGCAATGAAGCCGGTGGAATAGCAGCCGGGGTTCGACACGCGCTTTGCCTGCGCCACGGTTTCGCGGCCGACCACTTCGGGAAAACCATAAGTCCAGCCCGGCGCGACGCGGTGCGCGGTGGAAGCGTCGATCACGCGGGTGCGGTCGTTGGCGATCATGGCGACCGCTGCTTTCGCCGCATCGTCGGGCAGGCACAGGATCACCACGTCGGCGTCGTTGATCGCTTCGGCGCGGGCGGCATCGTCCTTGCGGCGGGCCTCGTCCAGCGAGATCAGCGCGAATTCGGAGCGGCCTGCCAGCCGCTCGGCGATTTCGAGGCCGGTGGTGCCCACGGCTCCATCGATGAAGACCGAGGTGGTCATTGCGCGACCACGGACGTGAGCGGCACATAACCGACGAAGCCGGCATCGCCCTGCTGACCCCAGGCCCAGCCGCCCGACATATCGAGCACGTTGAAAACCTCGCCCGCTGCCAGATCGGCGATCACGTCGGCATCGGCGCGACCGGCCTTGCGCAGCGCGGTGGCGTCAGAAACCGTGTGCGGCATCGGCACGGCATAGTGCGGCACGAACACGGTGCCGGCGCAGCGGATATGCGCGAGATCGCCGCGCACCGGGCGGTGCAGCGGATCGACAACAGCCGACGGCCCCTTGAGCATCAGTTCGCGCGCGCCGTGCGGCTGCTCGATCAGGGTAGGGTCGGTGGTGGCGGTCAAGTGCGGTTCCCGGAAAAACAAAGCCGGGCGCTTATAGGCATCGGGGCCAAGGTTCAAGGATTCCACGATTCAGCTATACCCTCAGCCATACCGGGCCAGCAGCAGGCCCCACGCCGCGCGCAGGCCCAGCGCATCGCCGCCCTTGGGCCGGCCGGGCTTGCTGACGGGGCGCCACGCGAAGGTATCGAAGTGGGCCCAGTCGATCCCCTCGCCCACGAAGCGATCGAGGAACAGCGCCGCCACGCTGGCCCCGGCATAGCCGCCCGAGGGCGAGTTCTGAAGGTCGGCAACGTCGGACTTGAGGTATTCGCGGTAGCCATCGTGGAGAGGCAGCCGCCAGCACGGATCGTCGCGGTCGGTGCCGGCGGTGAGCAGGTCTTCCGCTGTTTCGTCCTGCCGCGCGAACATGGCGGGCAGGTCAGGCCCCAAGGCAACCCGCGCCGCGCCAGTCAGCGTGGCGAAATCTATCACCAGCGCCGGGTTCTCCTCGCTGGCGCGGGTGAGCGCGTCGCCCAGCACCAGCCGGCCTTCGGCATCGGTGTTGGTGACTTCAACGCTGAGGCCCTGTCGCGTCCGCAGCACGTCGCCGGGGCGCATGGCGTTGCCGGAAATGGCGTTTTCGACCGCCGGGATCAGCAGGTGCAGGCGCACTTTCAGGCCCGCCCCCATGACAAGGCCGGCCAGCGCGAGCGCGTGCGCCGCGCCGCCCATGTCCTTCTTCATCAGCAACATGCCCGACGACGGCTTGATATCCAGCCCGCCCGAATCGAAGCACACGCCCTTGCCCACGATGGCGACGCGCGGGTGCTTGGGGTCGCCCCATTCCAGTTCGATCAGGCGCGGGGCGTGGTGGCGCGATGCGGCGCGGCCGACGGCGTGGATCATCGGGTAATCGTGTTCCAGTGCATCGCCCGCGATCACGTGCAGCACGGCGTGGTGGACTTTGGCCAAGGCGCGCGCCTCTGCCTCAAGCTGGGCCGGCCCCATGTCTTCCGCCGGAGTGTTCACCAGATCGCGCACTGTCAGCACGGCGGCGGCTTCGGCGCAGGCGGGTTCGATCGCTTTCAGATCCTGCGTCAGCAGAATGCGCGGATCGTTGGCCTTGGGGTCCTTGCGATAGCGGTCGAACCTATATTGCCCGGTGATCCAGCCGTGCAGCGCCGGGCCGGTTTCGCCCTTCGCCAACCGATAAGTGCCGCCGGGCAGGATTTCGGCCAGTTTGGCCAGGCACCAGCTGGAAAGCGAGGCGGTGTTGGCCACGCCCGCCACCGCGAACCAGCCATCGCCATCGGGCACGATGGCGGTTTCATACCCACCACCTTCGAGTTTCTGCGCGGCGATGGCGGAACGCTGGCCGGCGTTCAGCGTCTTCAACCAGTCGGCAAGGCCCGCCTTGTCGACGAGGTGGAGGGCAATGGCCTGCTGGCCGCGATCAGGCTGGATCAGCGCGTTTTTGTCCGTCATTGTGCAATGACATTGCCGCACGCGTGCGGTGGTGGCGAGAACAATTTTTGCCGGAGAATACCACCATGCGCCGCTTTGCCCCGATGATCGTGCTGGCGCTGGCCGCGTGTTCCGGCGGAGCGCCCCCGCCCGATGGACAGGCCAGTGCCACTGCCAGTCCGGCCTCCGCGCCTGCCGCACCGCCGGCCCCGCCCGCTGTCGCCGCTGCGGCGCGCAAGGTGAGCGAGGCCAACGACCTGTATGAATTCGATTATGCCTATCCGGCGCAGGCCGCCGCGATCCCGGCGCTGAAGGCCCTGCTCGACAAGGATCTGGACGATCAGAAGGCAAGCCTGATCAAGGACGCGACGGCGGACCGCAAGGAAGCGAAGGCGGGCGGTTTTCCCTATCACGCCTATAGCCTGAACATGGACTGGAAGGTGGTGGCCGACCTGCCCGGCTGGCTGAGCCTGTCGACCCTGATCGGCACCTACACCGGCGGCGCGCACGGCAATTATGCGTTCGATGCGATGGTGTGGGACAAGGCGGCGAACCAGCGCCGCGCCGCGACCGACCTGTTCACCAGCAAGGCCGCGCTGAAGGCGGCGGTGCTCAAACCATTCTGCGCCGGGCTGGACCGCGCGCGCAAGCTGAAGCGCGGCGAAACCTGGGAAAGCGACGGCAGCATCGACGATTTCACCCGCTGCGTCGATCCGATGGAGCAGGTGGTGATCCTGGGCTCTGCCGGCAAGAAGGGCTTCGACCGCATCGGCTTCCTGATCGCACCCTACAACGCCGGGCCGTTTGCCGAGGGCGATTATGAAGTGACGGTGCCGGTGACGCCTGCGGTGCTGGCGGCGGTGAAGCCGGAGTTTCGGGGGGCGTTTGTGGGGAAGTAGCGTCGAGGCCGACCATCATTGTGCTCCGAAAAAATCGGACCCGTCGACGTGTTGCATCAAATACTTATGCACATCATTAGCCCAACTCACAGCCTCAGAAAATTTTGAAATCTCTATAACTTCCACGGCTAGGTTTCCTGGTTCACCTTCACGTTCAAAAGGCAGAAAAACAACGCGACTTGGCACAGACTTCCGCACCCCGGCACACTTGGAATGTGCAATCCGGCGGCGAAAGAGTGTCATCTCTGGATAGACGCGCGAAATTTCGGAGATTTTTGATGCAACTTCAAATTTCCCGCTATTTCTGAGCGCATTGGCTGCGCGCTTCAGCTTGTCCGCAATCTCCTTTCGACCAAATCTTTCGGCTCCTTCGTCGGGATTGATCCCCAAAACGGAAGCCACAAAAAACCCGGTCGCCATTTCCAGATTTGCCCATGCTAAGATGACATCGAGCAGCACCTCCCGAACAGAATGTGGCAGTTGCCGCTCGATATCGCCTGCCACGATTGCTTGCGCCTCCGCTTCTGAAAATGATTCGAACTTCTTGCTCATTAGGGACGCATTCTCCTGCTGAACTCGACCGAATATTTAACCGCCGACGATACCGACACCCTACCATGCGACGGAACTATCAAGCTCAGCAGCTTCGTCGCGTTTTGAGCGTTACGGTCTTCAGGCAGGCTCGCTACCGAAATAGTCGTCGCGCTGGAACGCCGGAGTTAAGCGCATCGTTCGTTTCACCCTGATCGGCCTGAAGCCGACGAGACCCGATCAGAATTGTACCTTCGTGCCGCAATACCGGTAGTTGGTTCCGCTCATGCGGAAGTTTGAGGGATTGCTGATTCTGAGCACGGTCGGGCCGCCGACGATCTCGTCGCCGCTCTGAATGTCCCGGCACACGTCGTTGAGGGTATAGAGGTTGCCTTTGTGGGTGAGGCGCTTGATCGTGCATTCGCCCTGCGCGGCACCGATGGAACTCTTGCCGCCCCAATAGTTCACGATTTCGGCATTTGAGGCGCCCTTGCAGGCACGGCCGACGGGAACGTAGATCCCCTTTTTCAACGGAAGCATGTCGGCGGCGATGGCTCCGCTCGTGGCGAGAAGCGATACGAGACAGGCGAAACGGAAAGGCACCCGCATTGGCGATCTCCCTGTGACACAGCGAAACTATCGTCCAAACCCTGCGCCATCCTATCGCGCAATGCGTTCGATCTCAACATGGATGACTGCGATCAGGTTACCCATCTCGCAATCGCGTCGCATTGTCGCTACATGACAATCATGACCGACTATGTGATCGCCGACGATACCGACACCCTCCAGCGGGACGGAACCATCAAGCTGCACGGCCCCGCCGCGTTCGAGGGGATGCGCAAGGCGGGGCGGCTCGCGGCCGAAATCCTCGACGCGCTGGTGCCGATGGTGCAGCCGGGCGTCTCCACCGCCGAGCTTGACGACGTGGTGCGGCAGATGACGCTGGATGGCGGCGCGATCCCCGCCACGCTGGGCTATCGCGGGTATGAGCATTCGTGCTGCATCTCGATCAACCACGTGGTGTGCCACGGTATTCCTTCGGACAAGACGATCAAGGATGGCGACATCCTGAACATCGACGTGACCCCGCTGCTGAACGGCTGGCACGGCGATACCAGCCGCATGTATCTGGCGGGCGACGTTCCGCTGAAGGCGAAGCGGCTGATCGACGTGACTTATGAATGCCTGATGCTGGGCATCGAAAAGGCGAAGCCCGGCGCGCGGCTGGGCGATATCGGCGCGGCCATCCAGGCGCATGCCGAAAAGCAGCGCTTTGGCGTCGTGCGCGAATTTTGCGGGCATGGCCTTGGCCGCCTGTTCCACGATGCGCCCGAAGTGATCCACGCCGCGCGCGCCGGCACCGGCCCGGAACTGCGCCCCGGCATGTTCTTCACCATCGAACCGATGATCAATCTGGGCAAGGCGGCGGTGAAAGTGCTCGATGACGGCTGGACGGCGGTAACGCGCGACCGTTCGCTTTCCGCGCAGTTCGAGCATTCGATCGGGATTACCGAGGATGGCTGCGAGATCTTCACACTGAGCCCGACGGGTTTGGACAAGCCGCCTTACGGGGGGTGAGGTTTCCGGCAGTCCGCCTTGGCAGCCGGGTAAACTTCGTCGCCATATGTCGTCACCCTGAACTTGATTCAGGGTCCATCCGTCGGTTCGCGCGGAGCGTTGGGCAGATAGGCTAACCTCTGCCACGGTGGTGGTTTCCGGCACGATCCGTGGGTGCAGACCAATGGACCCTGAATCAAGTTCAGGGTGACGAAAGTAGATGAGTGGGGATGCGCGGCGTTTCGGGCCTGCCCCCCACCCCATCACCGAGACCCGCCTCTGCCTAAAAATCAGGCAGGCCATGCGCAAATTTTGTGCATGAATCGTTCGCGGTTGCGCAATTTGCGCAATGCTTGGTGGGCAACAAGGGTTCCATTCTTGCCAACCCCGCCGCATTTCCCGCTTTCGCAAGGCCCTGCGATGTCCTATCGCAGTGCGGTAGAGCGTGGCACGATTCTTGATAGGTCGTGTCGCAAGGGACAACCGCCGGCTGCGAAATACCAACAGCCGGCCCGCGTTGCAGGGGTCTGATCGAGTGAAGAAGGTCGAAGCGATCATCAAGCCCTTCAAGCTGGACGAGGTGAAGGAAGCGCTGCACGAAATCGGCGTTTCCGGCATCACCGTCACCGAAGCCAAGGGCTTTGGACGGCAAAAGGGACATACCGAACTTTATCGCGGCGCCGAGTACGTCGTCGATTTCCTGCCCAAGGTGAAGCTGGAAGTCGTTGTGGGCGACGATCTGGTCGATCGCGTGGTCGAGGCCATTGCCGCCGCCGCGCAGACCGGCCGCATCGGCGACGGCAAGATCTTCGTCATCCCGGTGGAACGCGCCCTGCGCATCCGCACCGGCGAGCGCGACGACGACGCAATCTGAATTTGACGCCATGCCCGGCCTTCTTCGGAAAGCCGGGTGCGGCGGCATGCATGCGGGGGATGGCCTTGGGACGGGCGGCCTCCATTCAACTCCACCCCTGAATGCCCGGTTTTACCGGGTGGTTACAAAGGACCAGTGATGGCAAGTGCAAAGGACATTCTCGCCCGCATCAAGGACGAGGAAATCGAATGGGTCGACGTGCGATTCACCGACCCCAAGGGCGCATGGCATCACCTGACGATGTGTGCCAGCGTGATCGGCGAAGACGAGCTTGAAACCGGCCTGATGCCCTGAGGGCAGTGAATTGACGAAGCGGTTGTCGACAAACGCATCGATTCCGCGGTCTCCGCCCAAACATCTGGTGAACGCATCATGAGCAGGAAAGACGTCTCCAAGCGGCGCACCA